>JAZDKC010000091.1:0-8946 GCA_043803465.1 Microcaldota archaeon | reverse complement strand
TGCCGATAATGAAAAAGCACGAAGGCACGGGCATCACCCTTTCATTCAAGAACCATTTCGGCACGTTCTTCGATACCGCAATGCATTCCTACATGTACCTCACCTGGCCTGACTATAGCCCTACCAAGAACCCGTTCGTTGACCTCTATAGGAACCCGAACATCAATGCGAAGACCGTCCTCATCGTAGGCGATGCGCTTTACGCGGGCAAGAACCAGAATGCGGTAATCGTGAGATGGGCGTCTTTTGGCAATGATTCTCCCAACATGCTCCTGTTTTCCGCGGATCCGGTGGCGATAGATTCGGTAATGTACAATTACCTCAAGCGGGAACCGGGGCTGAATATTCCGGCGGCGTCCGAGGATATATTGAATGTTGCGGCTGCTGCGGGCTTGGGCGTGCATGAGAATTGGAACAACGACATCGACAGGGATTATGCGGTGATAGATTACCACGAGATCGACCTCAGTTCCCTCCAGACCTGCGGCTCGCAAGGCGGATTCATCTGCACCGGGCCCCAGATATGCAATGGAAATTTATTGAACTCTTCCGATGCGGCAATATGTTGCAGCATTCCCTGCACAACCGTTACGCCCTCCCCTTCGCCATCCCCTTCCCCCTCGGCAATCGCCTCCCCCAGTCCATCCCCCTCTCCAACTCCTATGCCGACACCAAGCCCTTCGCCTTTGCCTAGCCCATCCCCAACAGCTACTCCGACGCCATCGCCTTCCGCAACCGTTACTCCTATACCGAGCCCCTCCCCATCCCCTCGCCGAGCCCTTCAGCATCGCCATCGCCTTCCCCTAGCGCATTGCCCTCCCCAAGCCCATCCGCTTCGCCTTCGGTTTCACCTTCAACTATCCCTTCCACTATTCCCTCGCCTTCGGCAAGCACTTTGCCCACTCCCTCAGCCTCCGCTTCCCCGATTGCATCCGCTTCGGCTTCAGCTACTCCTTCAGTAACTCCGAGCGTGTCACCTTCCCCATCAATAATTGCATCGCCCTCAATGTCTCCGTCCCCATCAATTGCTGCATCGCCCTCAACATTGCCCTGCACGGAAAACTGGAGCTGCACCTCGTGGTCCGCTTGCAATGGTGTGACGCAGACCAGGACCTGCATCGATTCGAACGCATGCAACACAACGATCAACGTCCCTGCTGAATCGCAATCGTGCTCACTCGGCGGAAGCACAGGCGGCAGCACCGGCGGAAGTTCCGGAGGCTATTCCAGCAGCTCTGGCGGCGCAATTCCGCAGCTTCCAAATCCCTCCCCGAACGTTTCTCCTAAAGTGCCGCTTACACCCCAGCAGGAATTCGTTTCCAAAGTGATTGAGATTGAGGACAACCTGCCCGAAATAGATTTCGACCAACAAGGCCAAAAGGATATTGCAGGCATGGTGGATCAAGCAAAACTTTTGCAGAAGCAGGGGAAGACCGAGCAGGCGCTGGTGCTGCTGAAGCAGGCGAAGGAAAAAATGCAAACGAAGCTGCAGGATGCAAAAGTGAGGAAGGCGGACTGGAACTGGCTGTTCGGATTGGTGGCGATCTTGTTGATTGTGGCAGCCGGAATCTATTATTTCAAAAAGAAAGCAGCGCAGTAATCAATCGCCAGCCCATGGGACAAGGGATTTTTCTGCCGACTCAAAATCGGGCAATTCGCCGGCTATGAACTGCTTTAATTCGGCTTTCCAAACGGATTTTTTTTCTGCAACCTTTTTCCCAAACAAGCTTTCCGAAAACTCCATATCATAATATTTCAGTTTTTCATTGACCATTTCCAGCCTAAACCCGATATTTTTTTCCTTAATAAGGTATGCCAGGTCGAACACATCCCTTGCCTTTTCCCGCGTCATGATCGCCCTGACCTTCTCCGCGCCAACCTCCTCCAGTGCCATGCCGTTGATGACCTTCAGGGGCAAGTCGTAGTAGGGAAAGTCCACCTGCAAGGCAAGGGGGCGCATTAGCACATTTTCTCTCGTGCTTATCTCGATGTACACAAAGCATGCGTGCTTGGGCGATGTGTGCAATGGGCCCTTGGCGCCTATCCGAAATGAGAGTGAGGCATCTGATTTTTTCCCGGCCTTAAGTTCGTTTTCTATCCCGAACAATCCCAAATTCTCCGATACGATCTCTCCAAGATTTTCCGGCAATTTTCCCGCACTTGTGAAATCCAGATCCTCTGAAAACCTGTTCAGGCGATGGAAGAACCACAAATACGTGCCTCCTTTAAAAACAATCGGGAATTCGGAAAGGGCAACCAGGATCACGCTTTGGACATAATGCTTTTCCTGCTGCCATGACCTCAAATTATTCAGCTTTGCAATCTTATCCAATTCCCCCCGATCAATCATTCAAGCCACCTTTTCAATTTGGCCTTCCCCCGGCCTTTGTACCTCTCCAAATAATTATTTATTTTTTCGCTCCGCACTTCCTTCATGGCATCATGCGCATCCTTTTTTGAAATCGAGCCGAAATATACGCTATCGATCAAGGCCTTCTCCGCATCTGCAATGAATGCATAGCTGCCATCCCTTCCTTGCCTTTCATAGCCGAAAAATAAGGAAGGGGGCATTTTGTGGTATACTATGCCCAATTCCAAAAAACGCCTGCTGTTCCTCGTGTTCACGCATTCAACAAATGCAGGCACCTGCTTGATCAGCTTATGGAATAGGAGCGCGGAGGAAAGCGATACATAGGCCGGTTCAATGAGCTGGGATGCAATCACGTAATCGTCGGTGCTGAATGATATTTTTCCCCTTAAAATCCGTTTTGCCAATCCCTTCTGCACCAGTCTCGATGCATACACTTTTGCGATGCCCTTAGGCTTTGCAATAAGATTGGCAAGCTGTTGTATTGAGTATACGCTGCGCCCGCTTCTCCTGGCAAGCTCCCGTATTTCATACAGGTTCGATTTCTTCATTTTCACTCCCAAGTAACTATATTGTTACCCTTAGGTGATATATAAGCATATCGGTCATTCTTAACCCCAGTAATGCGGAGTTGATTCAAAAGCAAGGCAAGACGGAGCAGGCGCTCGCGCCGCTGAAGCAAGCCAAGGAAAAGATGCAAACCAAAATTAATGATTCAAAAAAATTAGAAGGCCGACTGTAACTGGCTTTTCGGAGCGCTAGGGATCGTAATTATCATAGCAGCGGGGATATACTACTTCAGGAGCAGGCATTGATTGGTTTCAGAAAAAATTTCAACCCGTGCCGGATTCCTCCTCATCCTTGTGATAGAGCGCGTACAAAACCAGCATTCCGACCATAAATCCGCCGATCAGCAGCCCGTTCTCCCAAAGCACATCGCCGAGCGCATAGAAGATGTTCTTCTTCCCCCGCATCTGCTCGGATGAAACCGTGGGAATGATCCTCCGAGGCTGCACTGAAGGCGTCTCAATAACAACAACGGTCGGGTCCGCTCCGACTTCTTTCTGCTGCACGATGAATCCTGAGGGCGTTGGCACCATCGGTTCGCGCCCGAATTCCGCATTTACCAATTCCAGCAGCGCTTCGAGCTTCAGTTTTGGGGAAAGGTGGGGCTTCAATTCATCAAAGTCCTTCATCAATTGGTCATAGTGCGCGTCCGCCTTAGCCCGCATCCCCACCTGCTGCGCCTCATAACCCGACCTGTACTCGATTTTTATTTTTTCCGCGATTTCCTTCCAATACGGGTATACCGGGGAGGGAGTGGGGGTTGCCGGCCTGTCCGATGGGTCGGTTATTTCCACCTGATTCGCGCTTAAAACGGCGTTGAGCATCACCAAATTATCCATCCTGCCATCGAAATCGTCAGGCGTCATGGCCAGCAAATTCGATGCGAGCATCAGCACGAATGCGGATGCGATTATTTTATTTGCCATCATTCCACCTTCTTCTGATAAAAATGGACGCCAAGAGCACCAATAGCACAACCGCAAAGTTTGTTTCCGGCAATGCGACCGTGGGCGCCTCGCGCTGCACAATTGTTATGATATCTATGAGATGATTGTTTTTTGGATTCGTGTCCAGGCCCGTAAGGAGCGCCAGATCCGCCAGCAGCACCACGTTTTCGTAGGTGAAGTCCGAGAGATTCAGCATCGCCCCCCCAATCTCGCTGCAGTTGAGCGTCTTGCTCTCATAGCCATTAAGCGTTATGTTCTGCCCTCCGCAACCGATGTATTTTATTATGCCGCCCACTGTCAGATTCAGGCTCGCATTCTCCACCAGATACAGGTTATTCTTGATTGTCACGCTCAGATTCACGGAAGGAGTCCTTGCAGGGTCGTATATGAGCATGTCCGGGGTCTTGTTAATTGCCACGACTTCGATATCGTGCGCCACCACGTGAATCTCCAGCTCCGCAAAATCGTAGATCGTCGGATTGTCCTGGGAATCCGCGCGGATTGTGAAGAAATACGTGGTTATCGGCGTGTTGCTCGGAACCGTAACTACCAGGGTTCCATTCGCATTTCCCGGCGCACTTGACAACGCCCTGCCCACTGAAATGGGGTTGGGGGAGAATGCAAGGGTTATGGGCGAGGGCTGCATGGGGCTGGAAACAAGCGTGTAACTGGATGGGTAATCCAAAATGTTGTTCACGGTGTAATTGAAATAAAATATATCGCCCGGATGAACCCATAAAACTATGTGCTTTGGCGTGTTCTCGACGAGCACCAGCCTTAGCAGTTCAATGTTAGATGCTTCTTCACATAAACTCTTCAAGGGCGAGAGCAACCACCCTGGATTTGAGGGGTTGGTGCAGGGCATCCAAGCCGTTTCCGTTTCTCCCGCAGCAGCTGCTGAAGAGACAAGATACGCGGATGGGTACATTTTCGTAATGTAATATTCCGGGGTGCTTCCATGCGGGACATTGAGGGTAATATTGTAACGCATCAAAGTATACCTGCCTGAAGTGACGTTGAGATTCTTCCCTGCAGGCAATAGGGGTTGCGAATTGGAATAAAGCGCAAGGTAGGCATTATCATAGACGAAGCTGGTAATGTTGATGTTGTCGTACTGAGTGTAATTCCCGCCCTGCCCCCAGTAAGTATCGAAATTCATGGTAAGGTTGAAATCCAATCCCGGCACTGCCCAAAGCGAGCCCAAACCCGGTTTTTCGATAAACGGTTTCCATATCGTCTTAGGTGGCGGGCATACCGAGCCGCCCAGGACCCCGAAAATGTCGTTGCCCCAGCCTGCGCTGTAATTGTACGTAGTGTTGGACATGCTGACATAGCAGTAAAGCCCATTGCCGCATTCCCCTATGGTAAAACCGCTTGAGTTCGTCGCATTAAACAATGCGCATGAAATTTTTGTCTCGGAATTTACCGGAACGTTCACATCGTTGTGCTGTTCCGAAAAAATGCTGCAGTCGAGATCCCGCCGGACAACATCCGTCCCATCGCTCCGGTGCTCATAACAATTTAAATCATAATGGACGTTCGCATCGATATTCCCGATATTCACCAATGTCGCATTGAAGAAAATGCTCCAATTCTTGTCCAGGTTGCTGTATGAGTTCGAGTCGTTGAAATTCGTGATGTTGAACCTATGGTTGTTCTGGTATTCTTTCCAAATGACCCTGAAGGTGTTTGTGGAATTGACGCCGATCCTGAGATGGCGGCAATTCTCGTTCTGGTTTGCGCCCTTGTAGGCAATTAAAATCTCGAACAACGCGTTTTCATACGGAGTCGTATTCAGGTGCTCTATAAGTATTATGCTTTCCCCCGTTGTGAGTTTAATCTTATTATTATAATATGTGAAATTCTGTACCGGGCCATTCTCATACGCCAAGCCCCGGTATAGGCTGAATTCATCATAGGTTTTCCCTCCGTACAGGGTCAGGCCGTCTTCCGGCGAATCGCCGATATTGGTGATGTTCAAATAGAGTGTCATCGAACTGCCTGCTGTGACGTTCCTTACAACAGTATCCGTGAATGGTGACGAGCAATAACTCGGCAGCCCGTAAGAAACAACATCCCCGTTTTCATCTATGATCGTGTAGTTGAATACCTGCGTATTCGAAGCCGCGTTTGCGAGCGAGATCAAGAAGAGCATGCCGATGATATGCGAACATTTCCAGCACATGTTACTAACTACAAATAGCCCCGTTAAAAGCTTTTTCTTTCCGCGCTTTGCTATTAGGCAGTTGCACCAACTTTTAAATACACAAAAACCATCATCTTTCCGGTAGGAATGGTACTCGAAGATACGTATGCCTCGCTGGAAGAGGCGTATTATGGGCTTATGGACTACTTTGAGAACCATGGCATCCCGGTTTATGAGAGTTTCATCAACCCCGTCGAGGACCAGGGCCGGCCTTCATTCCCTATTTTCATGCTTCTTCTGATCCTCATTATCCTCTTCCTGGGCGGAGGGGTTTTCCTCTTCATGCAATCAACAGGCAGCGTCGAATTGAATGTTATGGTTCTTGCGAACGGGGATCCCCTCAAGGGCTCGAAGGTCTCGCTTTTCTGGAACGGGAAGACCAAAATTTCAACCACCGATACGAAAGGAATGGTAGTATTTACCGGGCTAAAATCCGGCGACAAGGTGGTTGTGAAAGCGGCCTATTCGGGCTACACTTCAAAATTCTCCTCGGCAACCATTGAAAAGGGCAAGGTCGTGAAGATAGACCTGAGCACCGCGGAAGAAAATATCCTGACCGTAAAGGTCGTAAACGCCGATCTGGCCCCGATCAGCGGCGCACTTATAGATTTTGGAACCGGCTCCACCTACACTGACGGATCCGGCACTGCAAATATCTCGGTATTTACAAGCGGAAGCATCAGCCTTGCTGTTTCCAAAAGCGGCTACAAGGATGCGCAGAAGAGCATCCCCGAAGGGACCAAAAGCACCGTGGTCGTGCTCGAGGCTTTAAGCGGCGACGAAGGCGGAATCAGGCCGGAGAAGGCGCATTTGGTTGTCAACGTAGTGGACGAGCAAGGGAAGCCCCTCACGGCCCAAATCAAGATCTGCCTCGCTTCCTCAACCTGCAAGACGCCGATCATCCGCAATGCAGCAGGGGGCGAATACGAATCAAGCGACTTCGGCACGGGCTCAAGTTTGAAAATCACCGCAAGCGCAAGCGGGTATTCGCCGAGGACCAAGGAGGTGACTTTGGAATCCGCTACAGAAATCGAAATCCAGCTGTTCCCTTCTGGAACGCAGCCAAGGAACCAGACCCTTTTCTCCAACATCACAATATTCGACAACGCCACCCGCAATCCCGCTCCCGCAAAAATCACGGTATTCGATTCGCACAGCGATATCGTTTTCGAAACGCCCTCCCCGAGGACCTCCGAAATATTCGAACTTGAGGTGGGCGACTATTTTGCCCTTGCTGAAGCGGACGATTATGTGTTCGGGGAAAGCAGCACCTTCCATGCGGGCGACAATGTCGCAATCTACCTGCTCAAAAAAACCGTCAACAACACGAAGAACATCACGATCAACACCCTCAACGAATCCTCCTTTCCCGTCCTGGCCGAGCTATTCTTCTATGATCTGAACAATTCCATTGTGCCTCCCTTTGGCCTCCAGACGAACAACAACGGCACTATTTTCATTGCGGGTGTCCCGATCCGCGAATACATCTTGCGCGCCGAGAATCTGGACGGCCTGAGCGGGCAGATGAATATTGATCTGCGATACAACTCGATTTTCAACGTGACCCTCCATGTCCCTGCAGGCACATTGCGTGCGACCGCAAGGGAAAACAACACGAATGCGCTCCTCACAAGCTTCGCCATCACTGCAATGAACATCAAGGACCTATCAGTTCTCCGCAAGCAATGCAGTGTGAACCCATGCGACATGCAGCTGCCCTCGTACCGGAATTATTCCGTTTCAGTCAATGCAACCAATTATTTGCCTGCCTCGATGAATCTGGGCAGTGACGAGATCAGGCCCCTGAACATGACCAATAAGACGTTCGTGCTTGTTTTCAATTCAAGCGGCATGGAAATCAGGGTCACGAACGCGAGCAACATTTTCTCATGCCCGAAGCTGGTGGCGGTTTTCAGCGCCAACGGCATCCAAACAAATTGCGACACGCTCGTGATGAAAGTGGATCCGATATTTCCGGCGGATGCCATACCGCTTGAAATATCCGGCATTCCCTCAGGCACATACAATTTCGAATTTTCTGACGAGTCCGGGCATTCAAACGATGAGCTAAAGGGCTGCTTCGATTTCTCCACCATACCTGCGGGGCCTGCGCTGCGGTACAATCCCAGCAAGCCGAACTGCCCCCGGGAATATCGCGCAAATGGAAATACGATCAGCTCTGCGAATTTCACCCTCCAGCTTACAAACATACCCGCAACGCTTAGTCGGGCCATAAAGCTGGTAGTTTGGAACGAAACGGACCTCTCGTTCGTGCCTTCGGCCGCACAAGACATGAATGCCGTTGCGTCAGCGATCAAGCTCAGGGCACTTGACGCCTCGTATATCCCATACAAAAAATACTATCAGTTCGTCGCCGGCATATACTCCTATCAGCTGAACCCGCTTTCATATTATGGCAGGGACGATGAAACCTATTCCCCTTACAAGGCGGCGTATGTCCTCAACAACCGGCAGCTCGAGGCATACGATGATATTATCAAAATCGGAGGCTATGGCAAATCCGGCACCTGGATCGATGGCATGGCAAAAAACATCCTCGCACAGAACCAGAACAAGGGCGCTGCCGTTGTTTTGGACTGGGATTCGCTCGGCGGATTAGATTCGGTATTTGCGAATCCGCCAGGCTGCACATCTTCCATGGTTCCGGAAGCAGGGTGCTATCAACCGGTTGCGATCGCAACGCTTACCCCCTTTATTTTGACCCCCAGCATTTCGAGGCTGATTGAGACGTATTCCATTATAAAATCAAACTTCCAAGCCTCGCCCTGCCCCACGTTTGATTACCAATGCGCCGGCAACGCGCTGCTGAAATGGCGCATCAACGTCACGGGCTATGC
>JAZDKC010000090.1:0-7651 GCA_043803465.1 Microcaldota archaeon | reverse complement strand
CCCCTAACTAGTTCCGCGTATCAATTAGCCTGTGTCGTTGCCTTCCCCCCCAATATTTTTTGCCTCTCCCCTTCTAATTTGCTTGGCTAATCAATCGGAGTTTGTCGCCGTTTGCCCCTACAATTAGTTGCGGCCATGTTCCGCATTCCCTCGCCGCCACCGCGGCTCCTTCTCTCTGCAATCCTAGGGTGCGGTCTCCCTTTTCCTGAATTCGATAAGTTTTCCGCCCGTGGGGTTTTCGATGACCTTCGGCCTAAGGGCCGTGTAATCCTCGGCGAGCAAAGCAGTCAGAGAATCAACGGAGGTTTTCAGTTCTCTTTTCGGTATTTCCAACCCGATCCAGCCGTTGCCATGGTCCGCGATGCATGCGCTGTAGTTGACACGCTTGGGATGGACAAACATTTGCGTTGAGGCGCCTCCGCCGACCGGGGTTTTTTCAAATCCCAATCTTTCTAGGGTTTCCATTAATTTGCTCGGGCTCATGTGGCTGAAAAGGATGCGCAGCCGTGCGACATTCAATAATTTTTGCTCTTGGATCAACAGGTTGATTTTTTCGTTTCTAAAAAAGGAATTTTCGGACAATTCGGTAAGGAAGAAGTGCAGCGTTTTTACCATTTTCATCCCTTGAATGAAGTGTCGTTTTCCAGGTTATTGAACACGTACGCGGCAGGCGAGATCCTGCAGTTCTCGCCTATCATGATCCCGCAGTTGATCGATACGTTGATGCCGGTCTTCGTATTCTTCCCGATGACCGCGCCGAGCTTGTCCCTTCCGGAAACCACCCTTCCTTCCCCTGCGCGGATGGAAACTGCGGAATGGTCGAATTTCAAATTGGCAATTATGGTGCCCGCGCCGAAATTCACGTTCTCGCAGATTATCGAATCGCCGATGTATGAGAGGTGCGCCGCGTTCGAATTGTGCATTATTATCGAGCTCTTCACCTCGGTGGAATTCCCAACATGGCAATTGTCCTCTATCACGACGCCCTTCCGCAGGTATGCGCTCGGCCCAACGACCGTATTCTCCCCGATGAAAACATTCCCCTCTATGTACGTCCCGCTTTTCACAACCGATCCCTTCCCGACCCTCAGTTTCCCCTTCACGACGACGAACTCCTCGACCGTCCCCTCGATTTTCGCCTCCATCAGGTTCTGCAAGGCATATTCCGACGCCGCAAGGTAATTCCAGAAATAGCCCACATCCGTCCAATAGCCCCCGAATTCGAGCACCTTAAGCGGCTGCTTCTTGGCGAAATCCAGCAATGCGTCCGTAATTTCGTATTCGTTCCGTTTTGATATTTTCACGTTTTTCAGGTACCCGAAGAATTCCGTTGGCATGAACAGCGTGCCGGTGCTGATCAATTTGTTCCTTGCATCCGCGGGCTTCTCGACCAGCCCAACCAGATTGCCGCCCTCCACTTCCACTACCCCATATGCGCCCGCATCCTCCTCCCTTTTCGTGACTATGAACGGCTTTCCGTTAGCATTTTTCCGCAGCAATCCGAAGAATTCCTTCCCCTCGAAGAACGTGTCCCCATTCAATACGAAAAAAGATGGCGTTTCCACCAATTTCTCGGCCTGCAATACCGCATCCGCCGTGCCCTTCAATTCCTTCTGCTCGACAAAAAGGATTTTGGCAGCATGAGTGTGCTTTTGGAAATATTCCGT
This sequence comes from Microcaldota archaeon, assembly GCA_043803465.1. Lineage (GTDB taxonomy): Archaea > Micrarchaeota > Micrarchaeia > Norongarragalinales > SBBD01 > JACRGC01. The sequence goes on along the minus strand of JAZDKC010000090.1, from coordinate 5,984 downwards.
AATTTTGTGCCTTTCGAACCCCACGACCACGATGATTTTTCCAAGCGAATCGCCGAAATTGTCAACGATCCCCCCGATGATCCACTCCAGGAGCGGCTTGTCCAATATCCTAACCATTGTTTTCGGGTAGGAATTTGTAATCGGCCGCAACCGCTTTCCCTGCCCCGCAGCCAAAAGGACGAAATCATATTTTGCCATATCAATCACTCCACAAAATCCAACTTTTTTCCTTCCATCATTTTCCAATTTATTCTTTCATTTCTTGTTTTCAATAATTTCAATTATTGCCCTCAGGTCCCTGCCGGGATCGCCCTGCTTGAACAGCAGATGCGAACAATGCTTCTGCAAATCCTGCTGGTAATTGAATGCGACCGAATTATCCTTCCCGACGAGCTCAAACATCGGTATTTCGGAGAATGAATCCCCCACTGCGAGGCATTCTGAAGGCCTGATCTTGTATTTCCGGAGCATTTTTTTGAGGGCATTCCGCTTTGCCAGGGGCGAATTCACCATTGTCAGCCTTTCCAGCCTCCCGTTTTTGATGGTGCATTCGGATGCAATCAGCTCATCCGGCTCAATGTTGTGCTTGGAAAGGCTCCATGCCAGGATCGGGCGGATCGTCGCCGATAATATTGCGGTCCTGATCCCTTTCCGGCCGCAATAGTTGAATATTTCCTTGGCGCCTTTTATGAATTCCAGCCCCTCAACCGTTTTTTTCAGCTTCCTTACCGGGAACTGCTGGTAAAGCGCGAATGATTTCTTCCAGACGTTGCTGGGCACCGCATCCCTTTCCCACTCATTCTTCGCGCCCGCGAGCCCGGAATAGAATTCCTTTGCAAGCTCATCGGACTGCGCCTTCTTCCCCAATTTCGTGAACAGGTACAGCGGCGCCTCCTCCACCGGAATCACCCCGTCGTAATCGAATGCGATGAGTTTTATTGCCATCTTCTTTTCACTTTCCTGGCGCCCAGAGCAACCTGCCCTCATGGGAGTATATGGGCTTCCCGCCTTTTTTCAATTTCTTGGTCATATCCGCCTGTTCTTTCCCATTTGCTTTCGGCAATGCCACGGCGACAATGAACCGGGGCTGGATGCGAGATTTAATTCCATCAGTGTAAACAAAGCCTTTGCCGGTTTTCGGCCCATCCTCTCGGCTTAATCCTTTCCTGAAGATTATTTCGACACCGGAGCAGTTAGTGGATAATCGCTCCCCCAATTCTTTTGCTACATCGACACCGTATGAATTGAAAAAAATTTCATTAGGGCTGGTTATTTCGTCTAGAGGAAAATCGGCCCCGAAACGTATTCTTCCCTTGAATCTACGTTCCAATCGTAACGCCATGGACGGAACCAAAATGCCGTGTTTTAGTATGTTTTCAGCAGTCGCCATGGTGTTCCTTTGAGATAAATAATTACTATTGTGCACATGTAGCTCGCGATGTTTTTCCAGCAATCCCCTTATTGTTCCAGGGGCTTTTTCAACAGCCATCTATTTCACCGTCACGCTCTTCGCGAGGTTGCGGGGCCTGTCGGGGTCATGCCCCTTTGCAACCGAGGAATAGTACGCGAGCAGCTGCAGCGGAATTGCGCAAAGCAATGGATAGAGTTCCTCATCCGCATCAGGAAGCTGCAAAATCTCATCGTAAATCAGGTTCTTTGCATTGCTGACTGCAATAATCTCCCCTCCGCGCGCCCTTGTCTCGCTTGCATTGCTCAATGTTTCATTGAAGGCCTCATCCTTGGGGTTGATCACGATTACCGGCGTGCCCTTCTCGATCAGCGCAAGCGTTCCGTGCTTCAGCTCCCCTGCAGCCATCCCTTCCGCGTGTATGTACGAAATCTCCTTCAGCTTCAATGCGCCCTCAAGCGCAATTGGGTAATTCACGCCCCTGCCGATGAAATACGCATCATGCCTGTCCTTCAGCTTGAATGCGATTTTTTGCGCCTTTTCAGAATTCAGGTCAATGCAGATTTTTGCAAGCAAAGAAGCCTCAAGCAGCTTCTTCCTTCCCTCCTCCAGTTTGCCGTTCAGCGCATACGCGATCTGGTAAAGCACGGAAAGCTGCCCCAGGAATGCCTTTGTGCTTGCAACCGCGATTTCCGGCCCCACATTCAGGTAGATATTCCTGTCGCTATTCCTTGCAATCGAGCTTCCCTGCATGTTCACAATGGAAAATACGCGTGCACCTTTGGACTTGATTGTCTTGATCGCATTCAGCACGTCCGCAGTCTCCCCGCTTTGCGAAATTGCAATCACAAGGGAGCCCTTCTGCAGGCTTGTTTCCAGGTATGGGAATTCGGATGCATTGATCACATTCACATGCTTCCCCGCAATCTTATCGAGCAAGTATTGGCCGGTCATTGCCGCATGCAATGCTGTCCCGCATGCAATGAACATCACGCCCTTCGCCTCATTCATCGCCCTCGCGAACTCCTCTACTATGCCATACGGCTGCTGGACCGAGTTCCTCAACGCAGCTGGCTGCTCGAAAATTTCCTTGATCATATAATGCGGAAACATCCCCTTTTCCGAGCTCTCAAGCTTCCAGTCGATTTTCGAGATCTGCCTTTGCACCTGCTCCCCACTCTGGAGATTGAACACCTTCGCATTGTTGTGCTGCAAAAGCGCATATTCGCCATCATCCATGTAAATCATGTCCTTTGTGTGCCTGATCAATGGCATCGGGTCGCTGGCAGCAAGCATCATCCCTTTCCCGCTTCCTAAAATCAATGGGGATTCGTTCTTTGCAACAAGAAGCATGCCGTTTTCCTCAGAGGAGAGCGCCAAAACCGCGTACGAGCCCCTGAGCTGCTTCAAGGCCGAAACAAATGCGTCCCTGAAATTCAAGCCTTTTGAAATGTGCTCTTCAATCAGGTGCGGGATCACCTCCGAATCCGTATCTGAAACGAATTTGTGCGTGCCAATCAATTGCGCCTTCAAATCCTGGAAATTTTCAATAATTCCGTTGTGCACAACCGCAATCTTCCTGTTGCACGAGAGCTGCGGGTGCGCGTTCGCCTTGCTGACCCCGCCGTGGGTTGCCCATCGCGTATGGGCTATTCCTGCAACACCTACAATATCGCTTACATCGACTGCCTTCTCAAATGCATCCAATGTGCCCACTTCCCTCTCCACCCTTAATGCCGAGTCGTTCTTAATCGCCATCCCCGCTGAATCGTATCCCCGATACTCGAGCCGCTTGAGGCCGTCGAACAGCAGCCTGCCCGCTTCCTCCTCCTCCCCTGAAATGAAACCGATTATCCCGCACATGCACATCACAGGCAAATACCATCGCCTTGAAGGTTAATAAAGCTTACGAAAAAATTAGCATATATTTAAAAATATTTTCATACTAGTATTAATTTGTTTAAAAGAAGCAGGTTCCATCGAAATGAACGCAAAGCTAGTGTTGGAGGGCAAATCGCTCGAAAGCGCAATTGTGGAAGAGCGGGCGCTTTCCATCCTATCGGAGGTGCGGATCAAAATCCTGAAAATCCTCTCAAAGGAGCCGCGTTACCCTGCCGAGCTCGCAAAAGAGCTCAGAATTCCGGTGCAGTCGCTATATTACCACTTCAAGCAATTGCAGGAAGCGAAATTGATCGAGCTCGAGAGCTATTCCGAGCAGCGCGGCGCAATTGCGCGCAAATACAAATGCTCCCTTGAGGCGCTCTCAATTGTGATCCGCGAGCATTGGCATCCTTTTTCTTCAACCACCTTCAAAACCCCCCCGCTTTTCCTGAGGGACTTCATTTCCGGAAGCAATTTTACCGGCAAGATTGTGCTGGGCTCTCCGGACCCTCATGGAAAATTCCGCGCAAGGGGGATGGAATTCTGCGCGACCGAATTGGCCATGTACCTCGGCTCTTTTTCCACGTTCGATTATCCGCTTTATTACCTTGACACCGAAATAAAGGAAAAGCAAAAGCGCGAGAACCTGATCGTGATAGGCGGGCCGAAGGTGAATATGCTGATAGGCGAAATCAATCCGTTCCTGCCGATATATTTCGTCGACAAGACATTCGAATTGCATTCCAAGCTCTCAAACAAGAAGTACAGCGAGAATTACGGCCTCATAGAGTTGATAGAAAATCCGTTCAACAGGGGGAGGAAGGCGCTGATAATTGCGGGAAGCGACCACGAGGGCACGCGCGCTGCCGTACTCGCCCTGCTGAAGGAAAGGGACAAACTCGAGAAGGGCAATAATTACGATTCATCCCAGTTCGCGAAAGTCGTGCAGGGCTTCGATGAAGATGGGGATGGGATAGTGGATGCCGTTGAGATTTTAGAGTGAATTTTATGAATCTGGATTTTGGCGCCGTTTTTGGAGGCGTTGCCAAGGTTTTGGGCGTGTCGGATCCGATAGCCGGGCATGGAAAAACCCGTTATTATATTACCCCCGAAAACTCCGCCGAAACAATGATATTTACGGTGATAGTGGTAATCGTGGGTGCATATCTTGCCTTTACAGGTTATAACATAATCCGGACCGGCAAAACCACTTCAAAAAGGGGAACTGAAATCACCGGCCCAGTGGCCTTGGCGCTGGGCATTTTGAGGCTGCTTATTGGCGTGCTCATGTTTGCTGCTGGTATAGGTTTATTAGGTTTTAACGGCCTTCAGATACCATGGACCTGAAATACGCGTGCATCATCGACGGCGTGGAGAACGCCTATCCGGGCAAGACCGCAGCAGTCGTAGTGCTGGGCGGCTCGACGCTCAAAACCGAATTCGGATTCTTCGGCCCGCTCGCGATCCCGCCGGAGGATTGCTCTGAAATCTCAGTCGAGTCGCTTGTAGCACACCTGAACACCCAACGCGCAAACAATGAGGCGGTTGTCCTGACCGGAAGCGAGCCGCTGCAGCAATTCGAGGCGATTTTTGAATTATGCCGGGAATTGAAGGGGAAGGGCTTCCTCGTCAAGCTGGAAACCACCGGCTTTTATGCTGACAACCTGGAAAAATGCCTTCCATTCCTGGATGCGATCGCAATGGACCTGAAAGCGGAGTTCGATGCGGACAAGTACGCGAAACTGACCGGTTTCATGGGCGAGCCCGCCACCTTGATGCAGGATACGCTTCGGAGCATTGGCATCCTGAAAGCGCACAAGGGCAGGAAAAAAGATTTCCTAGTCGAATTCCGCACCACGATTTTGCCGAAAGTGAACGATACTGTTGAGATAATCGAGAAAATAGCAAAGGAGATAACATTCGCTGATGCATATGCATTGCAGCAATTTGTCGCGGAGTCAAAATTGGCCGACCAGAACCTCAAGCAGCTGGGGACTACCCCGAAAATGAACCTTATAGAGCTTGCTGCCGCAGCGAAGAAATACGTCCAGAATGTTTACGTCCGGACAAAGGACGAAGGGGAGCAATTGGTGGAATAGGGGATAATTGTGGATGAACTTGGAAAAAAAGCATTAGAGCTTCATCGCCGAATCAGGGGCAAGATCACAATACTTCCCAAAGTAGCCGTGGCGAACAAGGAGCAGCTCTCACTTGTTTACACTCCGGGGGTTGCAGAAGTGAGCATGGAAATCGCGAGGAAGCCGGAGGAGGTTTGGAATCTTACCGCCAAGCCCAATATGGTTGCCATTGTGACTGATGGGTCGGCGGTTTTGGGTTTGGGGGACATCGGCCCCGAAGCAGCCCTGCCTGTAATGGAGGGAAAAGCAGTTCTGTTCAAGGAATTCGCAGCAATCGATGCATTCCCTATTTGCCTCAAAACAAAGGATGTCGATGAGATTGTTGATACTGTTGTTAGGATTTCGCCTTCATTCGGAGCAGTCAATTTGGAGGATATTTCGGCGCCTCGCTGTTTTGAAGTAGAACGGAAGCTGAAGGAAAAACTGGGCATTCCGGTAATGCACGATGATCAGCATGGGACTGCCGTTGTTGTGCTTGCCGCCCTCAAGAATGCGCTGAAATTGGCGGGAAAGCAAATCGGGAAAATTAAAATCGTGATCAATGGCGCAGGTTCAGC
>JAZDKC010000089.1:0-3045 GCA_043803465.1 Microcaldota archaeon | reverse complement strand
ATGGTTGCCGAATTCCGGAGCACTGAAACAAGGTCGGGGCCGTCGGTGATCATTGGAGAGCCTGCAACTAAATTAAAACGCGCATCGACATGGCCGCCTTGTGTTACGGTAATTGGCCTCGTTTCCGTTATCCATCCGGTTTTGCTTACACCAACCGTATATGTGCCAACTGCAAGCTTGTGGATAACAACAGGCGCATATCCTTTGAATACGCCGTTTAGGCGCACAATTGCGCCGGATGGGAAGCTGATAACCGTGATGTTCGCTTCAGGAACGAGATTTGCATTCACTGTGGTTGTTTGGCCGCTGATGAGGTTGACGGTTTTGGTATAATCAACATACCCGTTCATGGAGACCTTGACAATCCTTGTTGATGGGTCGATCTCGATATGGTACGGGGTATTGCCATCACATGCGCCCCCGCATTCAACATCGGCACCTATCGGATTGCTATAAACATTCAAAAAGGCAGATTCCTCAAAGGAGATGCTCTTTGAATTTTCAAACCTGCCGCGGGGGTTTGTTAACAGAGTATAGCCGAAAACCGATGCCGCACCCGCGTAGCGCGCATTGTCCAATAAAGTGATTTCACCGTAGGCGCCACTGTACATAAGGACATCATTTTGCGCCTGGAGCTGCCGGTTGTTGAGCACGTACCCAGTCCTCAGATTCGCTGTTGAATAGCTTTCAGTGTCGAACCCGTAATAAGAAGCAGGAGTGAACTGGTAGAGGTTATTGTAGGGGTTTTTGTAAGGGATGTAGGATGCATCTATTGCGCGTAGGCCAACGTTCCTAAGAAGGCCAAGCGGGGTTCCATCGGATGCAGCTGGAACAGCAGGCAAATCAGTTTCGTTCCATACGTAAAGCATGAGTTCCTTCTTTATGTCGCCGGAAAGGGTTTGGAGAGTGAGCCGGAAAACAGCCGAGCGGATTTCATTCCCATGCGGCTGGTAGTAATCGTGGCAATTGTTGCGGTAAGGCACGTAGCGCAGAGCCAAGCCTCCTGGAGAGGAGGAATAATCGAAGCAGCCGGTTATTTCGGCGGGAGAGCGCGTCCCGCTCGGGTCATTGGCAACAAAGGCGAATGCTCCTGCAGGCGTCATGCTGATATTCAAAGGAATCGCATCAGCCGGGAAGATGGGGTCTACTTTCATCACCAAAGTGTCGCAGCTTGTTTGCACTGTAGCTATCCCGAAAGTTGCGGACAGTTTGGGGCATAATGAAATATTCTTTATTTCGGTTTGGGGAGGAGCTGTGATGGGGTTGAGCCTCACGGTTTTTTCAGTGACATTTCCGGGAAGGATTTCATCGCTTCCCAAAACCAGTGTTCCTGCCTGGTAACCGCTCGCATTTATTATTAAGGAATAGTTCACGCGGGGAAGCAGGTTGATGTCGCAGATGCTTGTTGTGCAGCTTTTCAGCAAAGTAGTGGTGGTGGAACTCCGGAGAACATCGTATGAGTTAATGCCATCCCCCGTGGCATTGTTAAGGACGGTTAGCCGGAGAGTGCCGTTTGGGAGCTGAAGTATTATGGTGAAAGTGGTTGCATTCGTTGTGAGATCCAGTTCCCGTTCCCCGGACAAGCCGCTGTCTGATTCAGCGACCGCATAATATTTCATCATTGCCATTCCAGGGATGGAAACGGAGCCGTTGTTGTCCGTTTCGATGTCAAATGGGGGTATGCGATAGCTCTGGGAATCAAAGAAGGAAATGGATGTTTTGATCGGGGACAGATTGTAGTCGATTGTCAGGATGCGGATTGTCTTCGAATTCTGGGCAGTTGCCCTCGCCAGGTAAATCGATTGGTTCTCGCCCGCTTTGAAAGGCCCTACGCCGTTGGGAATGAATGCTTGCGCTTCCGCAAATGCTAGGTATGAGCCGTTGACGAGGTAGAAATCATATGAGCTCGTTTGCGAGGGCGTTGCATTGATTATTTGCCTGTCGCTATCTAGTATGTAAATGAGTGAGGAGAGGGGCAGCCTTGATTCGTTGTTGAAAACTGAAATTGTAGTCTTGTGTTTTGTCTGATTTTGGTTGGCAGCCCCAACTGGATCAAGGTCGAATCTCACGGAAGATTCGCCTGCAAGAGTGGTTGTTTTGGAGGCGGTTTCGTAGCCGCTTGCGCTCGCGATGATTTTCAATTGCACATTCACGCCGTAATCCAGGATTTGGACGAAACCACCGGGCGCGGTGTAGCTTCTGGGGTTGTTGCAGCTTGTGCTCGAAAGGCAGGTTTTGACAATTGCAGTAAGGGGAGTGCCATCCTCGTCATAAACGTAAACTTTCAGCCTTGCCTTGTCAGGCGCCATGGTGGGCGAGGGGGATGCACCGCCGTAGAATGCCTTCCGGAGCATTATTGTATCGGAGAGGTCCGAAGGGTCAAAGGAACCGATGTATTGGTCATAGCCCGATTTTGTCACTAAAATATCCAGCCTGCTGCCCTCCCAGTCGATTTCGGCAATGCCGCTGTCATCAGAGTAGGTTTCGCCGGAATCAGATTCGGAGGAGTACTCTATTCTAGCTCCCGAAAGAGGCGCGCCGCTTTCCTCAATCACCGTAAGTTCGAGGAAGTTGCCCGAACGGCTTTTCAAGGTAATTTTGATTATTTTCCCCTTCTGTATTTTGCCGGAAACCGAACCCTCGCCATATTTATCCGAAGATGCTGTGGCGGTCACATCCTCTCCGGGCTTCAATCCGTTGAAATCTGCAAATCCCTCCTCATTGGTAACTCCGGTGAGCTTCTTCCCCTGATAATCAAGCGAAACAGATGAGCCTGAAATTCCCTTTCCATCAACCAGCACCTGTACCCGCAGGGTGGTGGAGGCGTTTGCAAATAGGAGCATATAGATGTTCCCTCCCAGCAGTATCAGGATGATGAAAATAACCCCTAAAACTATGGGGAAGGAAGGACGGCCCTGTTCCTCTATGGGAGTGATGAAATTCTCATAAACCGGAATGTGGTAATCGTTCTCGAGCCTGTCCATGAGGGAGTAATAGCCTTCCTCGAGTGATGCATAGAAGTCGTCCAACACCATATTCCTCCCA
>JAZDKC010000088.1:0-7026 GCA_043803465.1 Microcaldota archaeon | reverse complement strand
TTCGAACTGCCGTCACAGGCTTTCCCCCAAACTTTTAGGAAAAGTCCGATCAGAACCTTTCCTAGTCCAGAGGCCCGTATCCTTGACCATTGTCCCCGATCCGTTTGCAAAGCCAACGGACGCCTAGACGACGGGGCTATTGCGGGATAACTTTAGATGTGAGAATATTTAAACAATCGCAAAGGTTTCTTTTTCCGGAGGGCTTTTTCTTCCCAAAGAAAAAGTTTCGATCTACGGGGCTATTGAGAATAGGTTAGGCGGATTTATGTTTAAAAACGGTATAATCCGGACGCAAACGCCCTTTTCTTTTTCCGGAGGGCTTTTTCTTTGCGGGAAAAGAAAAAGGTTCATCTTTTTAAACGATTTTATTCATCTATTGTAGCATGGATCCGGATGCCGGCAGCCCCTCCTTCATTGAGGGCCTGAAGGAAAAATACGAGGGGCTCATGGCGGACCTCGAGGAAAAGGGGATTCCCTCGCCGCGCGTGCTGGTCCCTGCACTAATATTCATACTGATATTGGCATCCGCATACTTCCTGCTTCCGGGCACGATCAAGCAGACGAAGACGGTTTCATTCCTAGTTAAAAATGCGCAAGGCATTGCAGTGCCCTCAATCGATGTGACGCTTTACACTGATGAAACGCTTTTTTCGCGCCTTAAAAGCGATGCGGGCGGGAAAGTGAGCTTCAAGGATGTGCCCTCGAAGTCCGCATTGAGCGTGAAAGTTACGGATGCAAATGGCGTTTATGCGGAGGAAACCAATTCCATTTCGTTTACCACTGCGGTAGTTACCCTCAAGGATGCGGAGATGACGGCGCAGCCGCAGCTTTTCGTGGTTTGGGTCGTCGACTCTTCCGCACAGCCGATTACCAGCGCGTCCGTAACGCTGGAATTCGACGATGGCAGGACGGATGTGAAAGCAACCGATTACCAAGGCGGCGCGACATTTTCGCTTGACGATGTGCCCTCGCATGTAACCGTAAAGGTCGCAGCGACAAGATTCCTTCGTTCTGAAAAGAGCCTCCTGAAGGCGCAAATCGAACTCGGCGCATTGCAGGTGCAGCTGCAATCCGAAGTGGAGGAAAACGGCCTGCAACAGGGCGGCGATACAACCGACGAGCCCAAATACGGCAGCATAAACGTGCTTCTTGGCTCCAATAGCAATACGCAGCTCGACGGGATCCAGGTGATTTTGAAGGACGCCGATTCCTACAGGGAGCTCAAGACGGAGAAATCGGACGCGGATGGAGAAGTGCTTTTCGAGGACGTGTTGCTGGGAAAGGAATATTCGATCGAAGTTGGGGAAAGCGACAAATACCTCGGCGGAACAACGGATTCGTTTCGGCCCTCCATTGCGGGGGACGTGCTCGAGGTGCCCATTGAGCTGGATGAGAAACCGCTCGGCGATTTCGTTGATTTCGAGGTAAAATCGGGCGAGGTGCCGGTTTCCGGCGCGATCATTTACCGATTCGACCTGCAGGGCAAGCAACTCGACAAGAAAAGCACCGATTCCAGCGGGAGGGCGAGCTTCATAGTCCTGAACGGCAAGGAATTCTATTTCACCATTTATGCGGACGGCCACCTGCCCGCATACCTGACAACTGCGGCCACGACCGGCACCCAGAAAATCGAGCTCGAAAAGGAAACGGAGGAAAATTCCGCCGACGTGAAGGTTTCGGTGTTCCAGGATGGGGAGGCAGCCGAGCGCGCCGCTGTTGCGCTTTTCAAGGATGATGGCTTCTTCCTAGGAATTCCGCCCTCCACAACCGATCTCGAGGGTGCGGTCACTTTCAGGATCCCGATGGAAATCGAGGGCTATCCTTACAAGCTGTTTGCGCGGGGCGTGAAGGATTCATACAAGGGTGACAGCGGGAAAATCAATTCCGATGAGGCAATCGAACTGCTCGTCAACCTCGTGGGCGATCTTGCGACCATTGAGGCCGAGGTGCTCGATGCGATAAAGAAGACCCCGATTTCAGGCGGCACCGTCACAGCGATGGATTCGGACGGCACTGCGTTGGGTTCGTGCCCTGTTGCCGCAGGAAAATGCTCCATGAAAATTCCCTCCGAAACCGAATTTTCACTTCAGGCGAATGCGCCCCAATATGTGCAAACCACCTCGGAAAACATGCAGCTTATTCCCGGGGAATTCAGGAAGGTCAAGCTGCAAATGATTTCGCAGGGGGATTCGAGCGGCGTGTCCGCAGCATTCCTGGGCTTCTGGGATTCGAGAGGGGAGATTGCGGAAGTGGGCAACGCGGAAAAATACATCGCAAAATTCCTCGTGACCTTCCCGCAGGGCGCGTCTGATGCGCAAGGCTTCCACCTGCATGTCACCTCCCCTGGCAATTTTGTCAAAATCGAGGAGATCGATGCGGTTTACCAATCCTTATTCACCTCTTCAAAAATCCCAACCGACAGCTGCTATACCACGCCCGAGAACGGCTCCATCTATTCATTCGACCTGCTGTTCCCGAAGGGCACTGCAGGCTCTAAAATCATCGGTGTGAAAATTGCCGTAAGCCCGGACGCACCCGCATCATCCGAATTCGCATTCAATTTCAAGGCGTATTCGATGAAAAAAGGCGTCATACTGAGCTACCCCTCTGCGGAGGATTTGAGAATGGAGGAAAACACGGCGCCATTCGACCTGGTAAAGAAGATGTGCGGCCAGAAGGACGCTGCAAAGCAGGTTAAAATTACCTCCGCACCCCTGATTTGCACTCCCGACGGCACTTTTTGCAGGAAAATCTCATTCCAATCCGGCACCCAGGCCGAAGTGCCCGTAGGCATGGAGTTCACGCTAAAATTCGAGGTCCTCTCGCACGAACAGATCGATACGATTGCGCTGAAGACCAGCAACTTCAAGCTGCTTGAGGCCAATGCGGGCACTGAGTTTGCCGATGACGAGATTCCGACAGCTGCTGCAAATGTTCAGGCAGCATCGGTCACGATCCCCGCTGGCATCAAGACTGCCGGCACAATCAAACTGAAGGCCATCAAGGCGGGCACGACCGACCTGCAGATCGACTTCACATCGGAAACGCGCACATTCTCATATCACAAAAGCATCCGGATCACCGGCGAGAATACCCTTCGTGTATCCGTATCCCCCTTGCAGATTTCAACCGCAGAGGAGAAACGCATACGCGTTTCCGTATTCGGCGTTGAAGACCTGCCGCTTGCAGATGCACTGATCACATTCTTCGACTGCGACCGCACGCCTCTCGATGCGAATGAGCTGCAGGTGCAGGGCAATGACGAGCGCAATGCGGGCAAGGAAGGAATATACTCGCTTACGATTTCCGCTTCCACAAACGGAAGGATAGGCGTGAGGGTAACGCATCCCGAGTACCGCAGCTATGACGAATGCCTCATCCCTGTCGAGGCAAGCGATGAGTCCATGACTCTCAGCCCTACCACATTGCAGTTCAGGGGGGATTCGTCCAAAATTCCGGAGCAAACCGTGACGGTTTCGAGCTCCTTGAATGCGAAAGGCACGCTTTCCGTAATTTCGAATTGCGGCAATGCCCAAACCCCCGTCCTGACCGCGTTCCCGAACTCCATCTCAAATTTCAAGGGCACTGTTGAAATCCGCATCGGCGTGCTTCCGAATGTGACCGCAACAACGAATTGCCAGCTGATTTTCAGGCAGCAGCTCACGCAGAGCACATCCATTTCCCGGGGCATCCCTGTCAGGGTGGATGTGCAATCTCCGGCAGCAATTGAAGTGGGCGACCCCAAGCTCAAATCGCTTCCCTCCACAATTTACCTGGAGCTGGATGAGAACGGGTATGCGGATGTTTTCTATTCGACAAAAGATGTGGGCGAGACGAGTTTCTGTGACATAAAAGCGAAGGAGGATTTCCGTGTGAGTGCGGAGTGCACCAAGAACATCGTGCATCTCTCGGCAGATTATTCCGATGTTGATTTGAACAGCTCATTTCGGCAACGGGGCACATTGCAGATCCGGGGTTCAGATATTACCTACCGCACATTTACGGTAATTGTAACTGCTCCGAACGCGCCAGATATCAGCGCCGCCAACCAGCCGATTTATTACAACGATCTGCCCGCGCTTCCAAACCCGATCGTGATTCAAGTCGATCCTTACACGCGCAAATACGAATATGTTTATTCCACGGGCATTTTTGGCGAGCCTATTTCAAGCTGCTCATTGGAAGGGATGGACTTCGGCCTCACTGCCCAATATTGCGGCCCGATGGAGCAGCGGGTCAGGATTGTTGCGGACTTTTCCGGCTACGATGCATTCAGCAGGCTTGCGCAGAGGATTTATGCCAACAATCCCGCGTGCCTTTATTCATTCCAGCAGCTCGGAAACCAATACCCCCAGCCTAATTGCGCCGGCAGCCCGTATGGCTGCATGGGCTCTTCTGCATATTCCAATCAATATTCGACAATCAATCAGTACGGCAATAGCTACAACCCGCTTCCCCAATACCAGAATGGGTATGTAAATTATAACAATGACCAATACATGAATTCTTACATGGGTTCCTATCCATATCCGGCGCCTCAATATTCCTACTCGAACCTGCAGATGAACATGCAGCTCTCAGCTGGCATTGGCAACTCCTACATGGATCCCAGTTTGACGGGCGGATATTGCAACCCGCTTCCCTATGAGGGCAAATTCTGGCTGACCGGCCTATCTGGCCGAAGGTATTCCGTCCCGCTCAGGATAATTGTTCGGGGAATGCCTATGACAAACCCGCAGCCTTACCTCTACGGCATGCAGAACGCGATCTTTGAGCCGCAGGCGGTAGTTGTCGACCCGTACACGCTTCAACGGTATGTCGCATTCGATGTTCAGACGGGCGCGAATTACCAGATGCGCGAATACCCCCTATGCGAGGTCGGGGGCGACACAAAATTCTACGAGCAGGTTTCCAGCGGTGTTGATTACCGCACGGGCGCATGGCAGAACCAGAACATCAATCCATACCAGAAGCCTACCGGGGGCAAGTTCAAATCCGCAATCAGCAGTCCTGAATGCAGGAGGGCCACGAACGGGGTCGAAGTCGCATTTTCTGCTGATGTAGGGAAAGTGTCCTCTGCAAGGTCGCAGCAGGCGTCGGCTGATTTGAACCAGCAGGAGGAGTTATACCTGCGCTTCTACTACACGCAGTCGCAGGTGAACCAATTGCAGCCGCTGATCCTCCAAATCGGCAGCGCAACGGAATTCGGAATCGAGCCGATCACCAAGAATCTGCAATTCATCGTCACCGACAAGAAAACAAAAGTTGCCGGAGGGTTCAAGGACACCAATAACATTTTCACAAAAGATGATTGCGACATTTCGGGCTGGGAGGATGCGTACGCGGAAGTCCAGAGCATTGGATTCCTGCAAAGCGAAGTTGACATTGGCGCAAGCTTCAAGACCGCGAAATACAACTATGAGAATAATGCATATGCTGAGGATTCGGCCGGCACCCAGACCCTTACAAAAATCCCCGACAAGCCCGCAAGCCTGAAGTGCATAGCAAAGAAGGGCACGGTCTCCGCTTCCTTGCATCTGGCCGAATACCTTGATGAGCAGGAGAATGCGGTTTCGGGCTCAGCTGATCTGAGAGTTGCGGGCGAGTTCAGGCCCATTCTCGGTGCGCTGACTCCCCCGGATGCGGACAAGAAATACGCGTGCGAAATCTCCTCAACGACCTTTTCAGAAGCGTTCAAGGCGCTGCAGAAAGAAGGCGGAACCGGTTTCAATTGCAACATCGATCAGGAAACAGGCATTGTCACATACTCCGCGGATTATTCTGCGGCACTCGGTGAAAAGCTTGATAAAATCCAGAGCAAGGGCCTGAGCGACACGCTCGTGCTGACGCTCTATTCTATAACTGAGAACACCGGCTCCAAGGGATTAACAATGCCGATCAAGAGGGAGCTCGCGAAACTGAAGGTGAAGGTGACCTCCGAAGGCAACGAAGGCCCGAATCCGGAAGGGTTCACATTGATGCTAATCCCGACAGTCTCCCTCAGCACGCACAAATTCACCCCTTCAGACGCGAACCGCAATCCCATCCTCATTTCTACGGGCCAAGCAATGAAATTCGGCGCGCTCTTCCCCAATGACGACATCGAAAAAGAACGGCAGCTTTACATCTTTGCCGTAACACCTGGAAAGACCCTAGAAGACGACAACCGGAACCTGGCAATCGGGCTCAAGACCGTGCTGAACTCGGTTGCGAATAACCAGCAGCTGACGAGCGGATATTTCTCAGTCAGGGGGAAACCCGCCGATTCCGATTTCAATAACCTGCATAGGATCGGGGAGAGCGCGTACTACGATTTCCTCACCTCGGCAGATGATCAAACCGCTTATGGCTGCGAGGGAAAATATTGCGCGGTCGGGACGGGTTATCACATTATTGTTGCAATTGCGAAGATGAAGGCAACTTCATTGCAGCCGCAGCAGACGCAGTATGCATTTGCAACTGTATATGTCAAGGACATCAAGGCGCTCCAGGAGCAGAAATACCCGCAAGGAGTCGAGCCGAAAGTTCGCGACACATTGCCGCCCTTCGCGTACCTGGAGAATTCGGACGCCGGGTTCGTATGGAAGGCTTCGAGCAATTACGATAACGCGGATGAAGTGGTTGATTACTTCAGCGAAACCGCCGGAGGTATCGGGGGCGCCGGAGGATTCGGAACGCCGGGCCCGGGGCTGCGCGATGTTTATGGTTCCAGTGGCGCAGGCAGCCGCGCACTTTCAGAACCCCAGTTGGCAGATTCGTGCATTGAGCTCCTTAAAGGAGTTGGAGACAAGACGATGGTGGTTCAGCTAACCAAGAGCGGCGGCAACTACCAGGTCAACAATTTCTGCATCCAAGGCCAATACGGCGACAAGAGTAACCAGTATACCCGCATCATAAGCGTTGCACGTTCGGAGCCATTATCTGCAATATTTACCTGGAGGGAGGCCCCTTCCCAAGAGGAAAGCGCCGGTCTTCCCCAGTCCCATAAAATCGAATTCATATTCGACAGGAAATCGGACCCTGCAG
>JAZDKC010000087.1:0-3676 GCA_043803465.1 Microcaldota archaeon | reverse complement strand
GGGGGATTGTCACTTTCTGGTAATCATTCGCATTCGTCAGCGTGACAAGCACTTCCCCTTCCGGAGTCAATTTCCTGTCGGCGGTTGCATCGTAATCTGAAGTGCGGTCTGCCATTACCGCACCCCAGGCCGCGCCGGATATCCTGCTGCTCGCGGTGACTTGCTGCTCATCCCAAGTTCTCCACACCCGGTAAGCCTTCAATTTGATTGTCACCGGGGTGTCGGGCCGCCACCATTTCCTTAGGTTGAGCACTGCGGAGGTGACCGGTCCCATGCTTGAGGCACTGAGGCTGTTGAATTTGACTAGTGCCGTGCGGGTTTTTTTGGTGCCGTCATTTGAAAGGGAGAGGACATCGACCGCACCATAATTTGTTGCGGGCGAGGAGAGGTAAATATGCGCATCATCGGTTCCCGTATAGCCGTTCAGTCCGTTTCTATATGTGACGGAATCACTCGGGCATCCATCATTGGGGTTCGAATCTGTGCAGATCCCCCATGCACCGGAAGTGCAGGTTTGCGTGCCCGCGCATCCTTCAACAGTTGTGCAGGTTCGGAAGGCACCGTTTGTGCAAACAGTTGGAGAGGGCGATGGAATCGGGGTTGGAGAGGGGGATGGCATTATTGAGGGCGATGGAGACGGGGTTGCAGAGGGCGTTGGAGAAGGCAGGGGGGTTGGTGAGGGAGAAATTGTTGGTGTCGGAGATGCAGTGGAGGAATAGGTTATGGTTCTTGTTTCCGTGCGGCTGACCTGGCCGGTTGAATCGCGCGCCCATGCGTAATAGCTGTGCGTTCCGGGGGTCATCAGCACGTTGCCGGCCCAGTCGTTGTTATCCGTATAATACGCCAGGATCGGGGGGGTGTCCATCATGGCGAACGAGACAATGCCGGTCTTGTCGGCGCCGTCCCAGTTCAAAACCACATTCTGCGATGCGTAATTTATCACGCCGTTTTTCCTGATGTTCGCCTGCGCATATTGCGTGTAGACGCGGGTGCCGGTTGCAGCTGCGAATCCGCCCCCGAACCTGCTGTTCCCATAAGAATTGGTGTTGTTGCGGTCGCTGTTGAACACCGTGTTGCCGTAGAACTCCGCATCCTTCGCGCCCATTGCCCTCAAGGAGTTGCCATGGCATTCTGCGATGATATTGTTCCTAACGGTGCTGCCGATATTCGAGAAATATTCGGGGTACGGCCAGTCCCAGCTCGCATCCTCGCTCTCCCCGAGCCAGATTCCGCACCAATAGTCGTTATTCTCGTTATAGTATGCGGCTGTTCCCGAATTGTAGCAGAAATTGTTCTCAACAAGGTCGTATCGCGATCCGCCTTTCAGGTAGAGGCAGCTGCCGGTGATGTCATGGAAGTAATTGTTCCTTATTGTGAACCAGCCCGCTGACATCGCATCAATGCCCTCGTCATTGTGGGTGAAAGCCGCATATACCTTGCCGGCGTCAGTGACGGAAACGGCATTGGAACGGTAAATTTCGCAATTTTCCACGGTATTGTGGTGGCTGGTCTGGTAGCCGCCCACATCCCAGCTCCGCCCCTTGCTCGCAATTACATCTATTCCGGAATCGTGGACCTTGCAGTTCCTGAGAGTCACATAGCTTACATAATCGCTGAATTTGAAAACATACGAGCTTCCTCCCTGCAAATCAAGCCCGTCGAAAATTATGTTATTTGTTGCAGTTCCGGTCCAGGACCCGACCTTGATCAAAACATTGGGGTACGCAAAATTGACGTTTGTGGGTGCAACGATTTTGGGGTGCTCGTTGGGGTAATTCCTGACAATCAAATTGGAGGTCCCATCGATATTAATGCAGATTGAAGTCGCACCGGTTTGGCACACATTGAAGGTGCCTCCTCTTAGCACTACGGTCTTCTTGCCGGAAATTGAGTTCAGGTTCACTTTACTAGGGTAAACATCACTTATCCGGAAGACCGTGCTGAGCGATTTCCAGGGCGCGGCCATCCTGCCTGTTCCGGTTGCATCATTGCCATAAACGGGATCGATGAAGAAGCAGTGGTTGCCGTCCATTGCTGCGCCGGCGCAGATCTGCTCTTCGGTGTAATCGGTTGCGATGCATTCGGACCATTTGCTTGCGGTGCACGTCTGCAGGCCGCTATGCGTCTGGGAGTATTCGGTAATCGTGCAGGAACGGGTTGCGCCGTTTGTTGGGCAGGCTTCGGGGAACCAGCGCGTCCAGGGAGTTTGCGTGAAATCGATGTTGGCGCCTGCCTGGAGCGCATTCGCCTCGGAAGTGCTTGTCCTCAAATAGCTTCGGGGATCGTCCTTTGGAAGGGAGGGATTTTGCATTATGTTCAGGAGCGTCGAGGGGCTTGAGGGGATTATGGAGCCGGTTTCGCCCACGTTGTTCTTCCAGACGTTGAGGTCTGCAGTACTAGTGTAGGTAATCGAGGAGTCCCCATCGAAGAAGTAATAATCGTTGTTTTTCCTGTAATAAACGTTGTCTGCCGAGTGCAATTCGTACCGAGTCACATCGTTCCCCGTTGTCCAGACGTCGCCATATATGCGCATTATGGGCCTTGCGGTGCCCGGCTTTTCGGAGTCGGCAATTATGTTTTTCTTGAATGTTACATTCTTGACAAGGGGCTTGATGATATTCGGGTAGCTCAGATCTGCGATCATCTGCCCTACCTCGTATTTGCCGTAATTGTTCAAAAGGACCGGATACTTTCCTGCAACTGAGGTGAGGCCGAGCGCAACATCCACGGTTAATTTCGGATTGTTTGTAACAGTGCCGGAAGGCGGCGTGGCGGGGTTGAAGGCGATGCTGCCAATGAATAAAATGCTCATCAGAAAAATGCTGAAGAACGCAGCCATGCGGGAAGGATTCGGGAATGCAGCCATAAAAACACCTCGTTTAAGTAAGAAATAATAATATTGAATGGAAATATAAACCTGCCTCCGAGTTCGAATCAAGCTTGCTGAAATTAATTGGCGTGCGCTCCTGCAAAAAAAAGATTCCGGATGCGCGTCAGGGATGCCGCATCTTTTTCGCGTAATAAATTGCAACAGCAGCCACTATCACAAGCAGAATCAATGCGATTTGCCACGTGAAATCGGCTTTCCGTTCCCTGCTCTTTGCGATCGTGTCGTTGAGCTTAGCTCGGGCATTCTTAAGCACAACCAATGCCTGCTCGGTCTTCCCCTGCTTCTGCAGCTCTTTCGCTTCATTCAATAATTTCTGGATGTCCGCCTGGCTCGCCTGGTCGAATTCGATGTCCGGGAGCTGGTCTTCGATCTCGATTGCGCTTTTCGTGAATTCCTGCTGAATTGCAATGCTGGGCCTTGGGGTCGGGGAGGGGTTGGAGCTTGGGAGGGGTGCGGCGCCTCCGCCGCCTCCGCTGGAATAGCCTCCGCCTCCTGAACTGCCTCCTCCGCAGCCCGGAATTGCGGAGTAAATGCAGCCGCCTGCCGAGCATGAATCTGAGGTGCAGGCGTTATTGTCGTTGCAGCTAACACCGCAGCACAAATCGAATTTGATGCATGCGCCCCAAGAACTGAAGGTGCCTGTTGTCATGCAGGTGGAATTGCCTTCGCAGGAACCGGTTGTGCAGGAGCGGTTTTCGCCGTCTGTTGTGCAGGGTTCAATTGAGGGAGATGCGGCTACTGAGGGGGCAGCTGAAGGCGAGGGTTCCGCTGATGCGGAGGGAGAGG
>JAZDKC010000086.1:0-2262 GCA_043803465.1 Microcaldota archaeon | reverse complement strand
GTTTGGTGGCCCTTTCCCCAACTTCCGCAGAACCGAAAATATTAGCGGCGGCCTTCGCAGCCAATTCTTGAGATGCACCCAAGAAATCCTCGGCTGTTTTTTTAACAGATTCGGCATACTCACGCAGGGATTTGGCATGAGCTTTGGCTCCCTCGGTAAACGCGGTTTTCTCCGCCGTCCACGCAGCCACAGAAATCATCATCCCAAGCAAATGGGCTAATGCACCTGCCGCTCCCAATGCTGCTGCCGCAAACCCTTGCATCACCCCGTAGGCTTTTTGCATTGCGACAATAAAAAATTTGCCTATTGATTCTGTCGTTTCTCCCACTTGTGCACGAAATCGCTGGAGTGATATAGTTGCTAAATCCTGAGTCCCCTGAAGCATTTTTTGTTTCAATTCAAGGTTTGCCATTGCAAGTTCATAAAGGGCTATTATGCTTGCCCCAGATGTAATAGCTTCATTGACAATTACCATTTGCTCTTTGGTAACTGCTCCCATTCGGACAAGGGCCTTTGGCATACGATTTGCGATTGCATCGGCCAATTCGTCATAAGCTTGGGCTGCCGTTGTTCCCGCAATCTGCGAAGCCGTGATGACTACCTTGGAAAATCGCTCGATCTGTTCTGGATTATAACCCAAAGTCAACAGTTTTATAGCCTTTTGCATCATATTAGAATCATCAATGGTTTCCTTGGTAGCTTTCTTCATGCTGGCAATCATGCTTTCCGAATTTACACCAGCGGCTTCAGCCATGATTTTGAAGGAGGATTCGACTTGTTGTGCCTTCGCACCCAACTCCATATATGCAATGGCCTTATTTACCAGCATCCACGCGGCGACTATTGCGGCAGAGGCGGCAATCCAATGCTGTTTAAGGGAATCTATGAATGAGGTTTGCTTGCCGAATTGCTGCTCGTTGATCTGCGTGATCTTGTCGGCGGCGGCTTTTGCAGCTCTGATTCTTTCATCGCCGGATGAAAGGCTTGAACGGTTTATTGCATTAAGGGCATTCTCAATATTTTTCCGCATCGCGTTATACATCTCATCGCTTTGCGTTCCTACGGTCTTGAAAACCCTGTTGATATCGGCGGAGTTCTTTTCGGCACCGGAAAGAATGGCTTTTTGCGCGGCAGTGTATTTCGTCGCGTCAAGAGTTAATTCAACGTATTGCACACCCACGGGATTCATTTTTGGATTTCTCCGCAAAATGCTCGAAGTTTGGATTTTAACTTTTCAATTCCGGTTAATTCTTTGCCCCAGATAATGAGAGTTTCATATCCATAAGGTTCGAATACCTTCGCCCTATCTTCGGGATTATCACCTTTGTGAAAAAATTCTCCATAAAGTTCAATGATCTTTTTTTGTCCATTCACATTAATAAAATCGGGAAATTTCCCCGCAATAGTTATTTGCCCATCCCCGACAAATTTCCATTCACCGGGATACATTACATCAAGTATTCCCATGAGTTTTATTTCTTGTTTATTGGGTGAATTAAAAGAAAGACACTTTTTTGCATGTTCTGGATCTTCCCAAAGGCTTTTCATTCTTTTTGATACGCTATCTCTCATTTCTTGCGTTACTCTTTTTATATTGCTTTCCCGGTTCTTATTTATTGATTCCGTCGAAGGGCTACGGCCCTTTTGCCATGGAATCATGCCTTTCTTGAACTCCGTTCCCGGAGAACATCGCTTGCCTTTCTTCGCCTTGATTCCTTTGGCTATTGATTCGGGAGACATAATACGCCCCGTTGCTGAGAAACTCATTTTCGCCACCCACTCTTCACGCCTTTCCTTACTTACGGCCGCCCATACTTTTTCGCTTGCAAGGCCAATATTTCCCCGATGATTTTCTGATAAGGGAACGCCCGTATGCGATTTAGTCATTTGTTTTCGGGTTTCGATAGAATGATTTTTCCCGAACATTGGATGATCTTTACCTGTCGGCCAAGTTCCGCGCGATTCTTTCATTTTGGCAATAGACTCTTCGCTTTGTTTTCTCCCCAGCATAGGATGGGCAAAGCGCGAATTATGACCATGGACAAAAATATTTCCTGGCTTCGCGTTCTCACCACATCTACATTTACAGGGATTCCCATCCATTATTTATAATCCTTCCCTTACTTTGTCTGTCCCGCGCCACTTTCCAATATTATCTTAACTTGTGCCTTCGATCCATTTATAGCGGGCCTCATAAAGGGTTGTGCCCCGCCCTTCCATGCCCCGCGCCCGTACTCCATTTGCTCCGCCCACCATGTTTTG
>JAZDKC010000085.1:0-2689 GCA_043803465.1 Microcaldota archaeon | reverse complement strand
AACGCAATTGCAATTGCTGCGCAAGATAATCAAATTCCAGCCCGAACAGGACGAGTTCGGGGTCAATTACCGCTTCCTAATGTTCGAGAAGGGGGAAATGGGCAAACATCCGGACTATTTGAAGCTCCTGAAAGAAAAAAGGTCGTTTCTCGAAGAAAACAGGGGAAGATTCAGGAAAATAGCGGAAAAAATGGGTTCCCGAATTTCATTTTATTTAGACCTCCAGGATATCGATGACCGGGCCATCGACCGGTTTGAGACTCGAGCCATGCTCGAGGATAGCGGATTGCCTTCCGCCACCCGGAAGGAATTGCACTTGGGGTATTTCCACCTTGCAAATCTGCTCGCGGTCCACGTGCTTTTAAAACCGCTGATCAAACGGAAAATCGTGGAAGTAAAGGTTGACGATGACATGCGCATTTTCCATTATACGGTTAATCAAAGAATACTCGGCAGCGTGAATAGGTACATCAAGCGGAATTTGACATAAACCCAACTCATTTAAATA
This sequence comes from Microcaldota archaeon, assembly GCA_043803465.1. Taxonomy (GTDB): domain Archaea; phylum Micrarchaeota; class Micrarchaeia; order Norongarragalinales; family SBBD01; genus JACRGC01. The sequence continues at coordinate 2,181 of JAZDKC010000085.1, read as the reverse complement.
TTGGCTGCCAACTTATTCCATCTAATTTTACCTCTTAAAACCGGTGCTTATTATGGTGGACGAAATCGAGCTTAAGGTCGCAGAAGCAATGCAGATAGACTACGGCAAAAGGATCGTAAGGATAGACTCGCAGGCTCGCAAGCTATTAGCGCTAACAACTGGCGACATTATTGAAATCAAGGGCTCCAAAGGCAAGAGCACCGGCGCAATCGTTCTTCCCTCCCATCCACAGGACGAGGGCTCAAACATCATCAGGATGGATGGAATATTGAGGCAGAATTGCGGCGTCGGACTCGGGGATAGGGTGAAGATCAAGAAAGCCGAGGCAAAGATCGCCAAGAAACTAGTTCTGGCGCCGAACCAGCCATCGCGTTACGCTCCGGGCTTCGCTGATTACGTGAAAAAGAATTTGATGGGCAAGCCGCTTACAAAGGGGGATGTGCTTTCAGTGAATGTTTTTGGCACATCATTCCCGTTTGCAGTAGCGCAGACCATCCCCAATGGGATCATTCTCGTCAATGAATCCACCGAGGTCACCTTGAAGGAAGAGCCGATGAAGGAGCTCGGGAAAATCGCGACTATTTCATATGAGGATATCGGTGGCCTTAAGGATGAAGTGCAAAAAATTAGGGAGATGGTAGAGCTTCCGATGCGCCATCCGGAATTGTTCGAAAGGCTGGGGATCGAGCCGCCCAAGGGAGTTTTGATTTATGGCACTCCCGGAGGGGGGAAAACATTGCTTGCAAAAGCAGTCGCAAATGAATCCGAAGCGCACTTCATCACAATCAACGGTCCCGAAATCGTTTCAAAATTCGTTGGGGAAGCAGAGGAGAAGCTCCGCAACATCTTCCAGGAAGCGGAGGACAACGCGCCTTCCATAATTTTCATCGATGAACTGGATGCGATCGCGCCCAAGAGGGAGGAAGTGGTCGGCGAGGTTGAAAAAAGGATTGTTTCCCAGCTGCTTACAACGATGGACGGCTTGAAATCGCGGGGGCAGGTGGTCGTAATTGCTGCAACCAACAGGCCCAACGCAATCGACCCTGCATTAAGAAGGCCCGGCCGCTTTGATAGGGAAATTGAGATCGGGGTCCCGGACAAAAAAGGCAGGAAGGAAATTTTGCAGATTCATACAAGAGGAATGCCGCTTCAGGATGATGTAAGCTTGGATGACCTCTCCCAAATAACTCATGGTTTTGTGGGGGCTGATTTGCAATCGCTTTGCAAGGAGGCAGCAATGAAATCGCTCCGGAGGATGCTTCCAAAGCTTAATTTGGAGGAAGCGGAAATCCCTCCGAAAATTTTAGAGGAACTAAAGGTTACCGGAACGGATTTCCAGGATGCGCTCAAGGAAGTGCAGCCCTCCGCCCTCCGCGAAGTCTACATTGAAATCCCAAACGTCAAATGGGACCAGATCGGGGGGCTTTTGGCCATTAAATCGGAATTGAAGGAGGCAGTGGATTTGCCCCTCAAAAGGCCGGAAGTATTTGAAAGGATGGGCATAAGGCCCGTGAGGGGGATATTGCTCTTCGGACCGCCGGGCACGGGTAAAACCTTGCTGGCGAAAGCTGTTGCAACCGAATCGGAGGCGAATTTCATTTCCGTCAAGGGGCCCGAACTGCTCTCTAAATGGGTGGGTGAATCCGAAAAGGGAATGCGCGAAGTGTTCAGGAAGGCACGCACCGCAGCGCCATGCATAATCTTCATTGACGAGATTGATGCTGTCGCACCAGTCAGGGGATTTGATGAAGGCTCTAAAGTCACTGAAAGGATGGTGAACACGCTGCTCTCGGAAATGGACGGCCTGCAGAACATGAAGGATATTGTGGTTATTGCTGCAACGAACCGGGTGGATTTCATCGACCCCGCATTGCTCCGGCCCGGAAGATTCGATAAATTGCTGGAGATTCCAGTACCGGACAAGGAAGCAAGGGATGCGATCTTCAAGGTGCATACTGCCAAAATGCCATTGGAAAAGGGAGTCAGCTTCAAGGATTTGATTCAAAAAACAGAAGGCTATTCCGGTGCAGACATAGAAGCGCTTTGCAGGGAAGCGGGAATGGAGGCGCTTAGGGAAAATGTCGAAGCAAAGAGCGTTTCGCAAAAGCACTTTGAAAAAGCGTTGAGCATGATCCGCCCAACTATAGCACAAAAGAAGCGCAAGGCGGATGAGGGTTACTC
>JAZDKC010000084.1:0-2118 GCA_043803465.1 Microcaldota archaeon | reverse complement strand
CTGCACGGAATAATGCGGCGGGAACTGCATATCCAGATCGCGGTAAACCCCTTCAAACAAATGGTACGGGAAGTGCTGCGATGTATGTATCAAAACCGGCTTATGCCCCCTCCTTTTCGCTTCCCAGTAGAGCGGCGCCATCTTGATGATATCCGGCCTTGTGCCTGTAAGTATCCCAATCTTCACATTGACCCCCATTTACCCCTCAATTACCATTAATTTCCCAACTGCGGTTTATTAAGCATTAGGATTTTGCATCCAAATCCCACCTACCAAATTATAAGCCTAACCCGCCGTATCGTTTTGCAGGGTTGAAAATACCAAGGCTTTTGATGCAAAAGCCCTTTTTTGGAGGTGGATGATATGCCAAGGAAACCGGAAGGCGCTAAGCTCTCATACGTTGATGCATTCATCAACCCATTCAAGCTGCAACTGCAACAGCCTAAAATCCTGCTGATTGGCATGCTCAACTGGATTCCCCTCCTTCTCATGGCTTTTTTCCTATCCGGGCTTGTTTCGCGCTATATGCCAATCATGAAGCAATTCTCCTCTGCTGGCAAGCCGGCTGATCCCAAGGAATTTGCAGTGCTATTGCCCAAGCTTTTCAAGGTGTTCCTAGACTATTTGCCGCAGCTGATTTTGCTTGGGATAATTGCCTTCGTCCTTTACAACATCATGCTCCTTGCATTCACGCATATTGTCATTCAAAAATACCGCTCAAAAAACAGCAATGAGCCAAAAATATCCCTATCGGAGGCTTTTAACGTTGCACTTGGGAAGGTGCTTACCCTAATTGCCGCCACATTATGGATGCTTCTTGTGATGCTGCTAATCATCATAGCAGCTATTTTGCTAATCACATTCGGCGCATTCCTTGGGCCTTTCGTAATCATAGTAGCGCTGCTAGTTGGGATCGGGCTTATCTTTTCCTTCCTTATACTCGGGTTTGCCGGCATGATTCTTGAAATTGTGCTGCTAACGGAAAATAAGGGAGGAAGGCAAACTGCCGTAAATGCAATCACCTTCGCATGGAAGAACAAATTCCAGGCCTCCCTTTTGGTAATTGGCTATTTTCTAGCATTCGTCATCCTCGGATCGGTTGCAGACATGTTCGAAGCCATCCCGGTTGCCGGAACCATAATCGGCATGCTCCTTGGGCTTCCAATCACGGCATGGTCCGCAATGGCTCAGGCGGAAATCTACTACGCGATGAGGAGCAGATAAGGGATTTGAAGGGGAAAGGCCCTATAACACATGCGCAATTGTTGTTCACATGACCTCATAAAAATGAAGCGGATAGAATTAGCCGGATTTTCCAGTTCAGATGAGACCTCTCAAGTGAACGGTTAGGGCGATAAAAAGATTTGGCAATATTTTTATTATTTTGCCAAGTAATCAAACAGATTTCCCAATAACGTAGGACTACTAATGCCCGGATCATAAGAGAAATAAATTGATTTTCCTTTAGTCAATTCAAGCCTCTGTAAAATCGCATAATAAGAGGGCAGGCTATCCGCGCCACCGTCAGGGCAGTCTATTGCCGCGACCAGTTTCGTCTCTGAAATTGGAGCCACATCTATCATCCCGCCCCTGAAATGGAAGTCTCCAAGTCCGGCCATTATCGGATGTCCAACTTCTACTGGCCTATAGGTGCCGGAAGAGCAAGTATATTCCTTAATTCCGCCATCGGAGGCAGCCCTGAGTTTTGCCGGGATTACATCGCCAAGGAAGCCCTTTTCCCAGCCAATTGGCCCCGCAACATCCATCCGGCTGCATGCATCGCCGACAACAATCAGCTTGCCTCCGGCTTTGACCCAATCAGATATTGTTTTTTGGGCATAGCGGTCGCATGTAGGTATATTCTGAAGCACAACTATATCGTATTTGTTGAGTGATCCCTCGGGGATGATGCCTTCGCTTGACAAAATGCCGGAATAATAAATGCTCGCATACCTAGCGTCTGCGCTTTGCAGATAATTGACTAAACCTGTTGAAGGGTTTCCAATTACGCCGACCTTGATGTCATTTTTAGGGCTAAAAGTGCATCCAAACAATACCAAACCAATTATTAGAAAAATAAGCGTGGATCGCATAAATTACCTCCTTAACAATTATCCT
>JAZDKC010000083.1:0-30995 GCA_043803465.1 Microcaldota archaeon | reverse complement strand
GGTTTCACCGCAGTATAACCAATTCCCAGCCCAAAAACCCTTTCCGGGGTCATGGTTCCATCATTTTACTATGGTCCGGGTTTCTGGGGTGGCTCGGGTGTGCCTAAGTGGCAGCTGCAGGGCAAAAGAATGGAATTTGGGGGTTTCGGAGGGAGCGTTATACTGTTGGGGTAGCGAGAATGGGAAAGAGTTATATTTGACTATAGTGCTATGATGTTTGGTGGGAAAATGGTTCAAAACGAATTTTATAAAAGGCTGAGCTCGAATTTAACAGAAGAAAAAATCAAACTGATGGATCAGGTAGTAGCATTATCCCATGGATTGGAAAGGCACGGCTCTTTTTTAGAGGCCGGCTTATGGGCGTTCGATGCCGCCAAAGACGGCGTTACTTGGGAGCTTTATAGGACTAAAAGCATTAAATCGTATGGCGAACTGATTGAGCGCATCAATACGGTCAGAAGCGCATCCATTTCAATGCGCAGAAAAATGACTCCGGAGGTCAGGCACGTACTTAGAGCGAAAATGGATCAAAACCACTCTAATTATTGGGATGAGTTGCCAATACTTTTAAGGGAATTACAAAAGATGAGAAAGGAAGGAAAAATATAGTTCCTCCCCTTCCTCGCCAGCCAAGAAGCCGGAAAAGGGGAAAAAGAACAAATACGCAACCAAATAATGGGGTAGAGGCGACACGAGTAGGGGAAATGTGTTCCCCTAGCGGTGTCAAAAAGTGAAGTTCAGCTGGGTATGAACAGGAAATAGGTGGGAAAGATGGGAATTGATATGAAAAATGTATCCAGCATTTTTATTTATTTTGGAGCCGTCATTTTACTGCTGGTTTTAAACAGCACGCTGTTAAAATTAGGCTGGATGGGATCACTGCTGCAAATATTGCTCGTCTGGATAGCCACATCGTATTTCGTGAAGATGATGCTGGAAGGGAGGAAATTCAAGAATACGCCGGATGAGTATAAGGGCTTTGTGTTGCTTGCAGTCTCAGTTCTGGCTTATTGGCAAGCAATTGCAAAGGGAGATATCCTATTCCCTTTCATGACAACTTCGCTTATGGGCGAAATTTACTTGGGAGCACTCCTTGGGCTGTTTACCGAAGGGATTCGGAGAGTATATGAGCGGTTCAAGGGGACAAAAAAATAGCCTTCTAGGCAGGGTTTATATCAACTGTATTAGCTTCCTGTATTTCGGGAGCTTGGCAAGCTTTTTGAAATGGGAATCGCCGGTTACTATTTTGACCCCCTTTTTTTGATCCTTTCCAATTTCAATCGCTAGGCAAATCAGTATCGCATCCATCATCCCGACAGTGTCATCCTTGAGAACATAGCGCATTTCTTTTCGATATACGCCAACATCTTTCCATGTGTCAAAAGAAACTTCTCGAATGGTGGAGTTTGCGAGAATTACTTCCAAAGCCAAATTGAAATCCTTATCCCTCATCTTGTAGAGGCAGGAAAGCTCCCCAATCGTAGTGCCTAGTGTAATCAATTCGCTTTTTTCCCCGTTTTCAATGATTTCCCGGGTTTTAATGCCCGCAGGTGAGGCTGCAAAATACTCCATCCAGGCATATGAATCGAGCAGGTATATCATGCGATCACTAGAAACGATCCGCATCTCGGTAGAATTCCTTCACATCCGGAAACATCCCAAAACCGTCCTTTTTGATTTTGGCCTTTTCGACCTTCACGCTTAGCAATTCGCCCACTTTTGCATTCATGGCCCTGACTAGCCCGATCGGAACGGTCAATACGAACGAATCCCCGCTTTTTCGGAGTGAAGATGCAAATGAGGTCATGTTAACACCGTATATAGTATGTGAAAGAAGATATATAAATATATGGCATAGTATACCGAATGCCCCAACCGGCATGAATTTGGTTTCCATGCGTTGATGGCTGCTGAAGGGTTTTATATGGGCTTGGTTGTAAAAATATCAACTATTCGTTTATTCCTTTTTGTGAAATGGTGGAAAAAATGGCCGAAACACCTGAAATGTCTCCATTCATGGAGCGATTTTTTGAATCCTTAGGGAAGGCGAATTTAGAACTGCGCGGATTTGGGAGCGTGGAACCGGAACAATTCAAAATCAATTTTATCCGGGTTTTGTTCGATTCGATGCTGAGGGGGTACGCATTAAAACTGCATCCGGAAAAGGATAAATCAAAAATTCCTCCCGCCGAGCTTGAGGAGCACGAAAAAAGGCTGTATGCTGCAATTGGAAAAGACAATGAAACCCGGAAACTATATTCCCCGGGAAACGTGAGAGACTATGGCCAGATGATGGCCCTACTTAGGGCCGTGTCCCGATGGGAAAAGGCCCATAGCCCTGATTTGAAGCTAGCTGGGAGCGTTGGGGGCGGTCCTGCTTCAGTTTAAAAAATTGAACATTGTAAGGTAGGTAATCGGTAATGCGGAAGTTGGAAATATACCGGAGTTGACGCGAAGATGGAGAGATTGGCGGAAGGGGAAAACCCCCTTTACATGTCCCTGAAACAATATCTTCCGAAACGCTCTTTGAGCACGTTGAAATCAATTGCGAGGTTGCACTTTGAAAGCACCCCCGGTTGGAACCATATGACTGGCGAGGAGGCCCTGAGGAAAATAAGATCTTATACGGACCTGATGCTGGTAGTGAATCAGTTTAGGCGGGAACTGTTGGCGGATAGAAAGAAGATGAAATTTGAGGATAGGCAGCTTGACAGGAAAAAATATTTGGAAATGATTAAGGTGGGCGAATATGATATTCGGCGGGACATCAGAAACGTGCCAAGGGTTTTGAGGGCCTTAAGGAAAAGGAAACGGATTTGATATTGCGAAAGCGCCATTAAGTTTATTCCTTCGAGGAATGCGCGTCTATTGCGGCTTATAGGAAAAAAACGATGGGGTGGCCTTAGTCGATTTGCTACTATTGCCTTTTCTTTATGTCTATGATGTTGCCCGGCGAAGCGTTCCCCAGATTCTCCTTCCTCAGGGCTCTCAGTTTGACGGGATAGTTTGAATGAAGGAAGGACGCAACATGAAGTTTCATCATTGCCTTGATCCTTCCGGCAAGAACGCCAAGCATCTCCATGTTTTCCTTGGTCGGCTTCTCTATTTGCACCACGACCCGCGGAATCACGGTGCTCAGTTTGCTTGCCCTGTTTTTTCCTAGGGAAAATATTCCCAGATTGACTGTTGCGATTAATTCGTTGCGTTTGTCGAATATTTGCAACGCGTGGCTTGCACTATACGTCCGCCTGCGCGTCAGGCGGGTGGGGACGCCAAATAGCACAAAATCTTTCTGTTTAGCAGAATCAGAAAAATAGTCGCTATTTTCGGAAAGTTTGGTATTGTACCCCATCGGAACCAATCCTTCAATTTTTTTTGCCTGTTCCTCAAAAAATTTGCCGGGTTTGGCGAATCTGGTAGGCATAAAACCACCTAGGAGTATGCATTTGCAATATTTATTAAGCTGCTTGCGTTTGTTAATTCGGGGAAGGAGAGAGAACGGCGATCAATGGGATCGGCCGGCAGTAACTCTTTGCAGTTGCGGGTGTGATGTTGGCCGTGGCATTTGATCGGATCATAACCTATTTCGAGGGGAAGCGGGGCTTGCCGGTGTTCCTTTTGTTTTTCTTCGGCACGCTCATTGCCGTTGCGGCCTCCCAATTCGGGGCATTGGGGCAGGCGATCACCATATTGGCGGTATGGGCAATAACGGCTTTCGTGCTAGGCCCGCTGGAAAAGGAAAAAATCATAGGCGCGAAAACCAAGGGGGGCGAGGTTTTTTTCTTCATGTTCATAGGCTCCTTTTTCCTCATGCTGTCCTTCGGTTTCCGGCTGCCGGGGCTCAGTGATATATTGCTCGGATTTTCCCTTGGAATGTTTTCGGAAGGGATCCGGCGATATTTGAAGCCGGCTTGACCAATCAATCACAGGTGACTGGAAAAGCAGGGGAATGATTTTGGATTAGGCGTCATCATTAATGAAATCACAAGAGTTAGTAATGGTAAGCCGCCATCATGACTTAGGGGGGTGCGAGATGGAGAAACTAAGTGGTCGTAAGAGCACAAATTAACGACCAGTTGATTTAAAATCAACAGAGGGTTAATATTTGGGTTCTTGATGGTGTTTATGGGGAAAAAAAGGAAAATGTACAATTACGCAAATCTGGAGAAGGAAGTGAAGGAGAACCGGAGGGAGATGCAGGAGCTTCGGGAGAGGATGGATTCACTCATTGAAACATTTGAAATACTTTCTGATAAAAGGGCAATGGAAAGCATTAGGGCGTCGGAGGCGGATTTTCGTGCAGGACGGGTTAAACCACTAGGTTCACTGCTGCGCGAATATAAGATAAAAAAATAGCCTCCGGTTGATTTGATGGAAATCGTATACTCGAACAATTTCAGTAAACAGCTGAAAAGGATAAATTATGCCGATGCACGGAGGATATTGCAGGAAGTGTTGAAATTGGCCGAAAATCCTTATTTAGGCGCAAAATTAGGCGGCAGGCTTTCCGATTTAAGAAAACTCAGGATCGGTAATTATCGCGTATTGTACCGATTCTTTGAAAATATGATCCTTCTCTCTGATGTCGGTCACAGGCAGAATGTCTACAAATAGCTTTCAACAACCACTCATAAAAAATTACTCTGAATGGTTATTCGGATATGAAATCATCAGATCGAAAGGGAACCCCGCTGGAAAAGCCTCACGCATACGCCTGGGAGAAGGAATACCGGACGGGAAGGGGGAGATGGAAGGGCACGACTAATTTTCAGCTGGACTTGCCAAAGGGGAGCAAACTATTGGAGATCGGCTGCGGCAACGGGAAGCATTTAAGCTCGTTTTTCAATAAGGGATTTGAGGTTTATGGAATGGATGTTTCTCCTTCGGCAATAGGGCTGTCAAAGGAGAGGGCGCAGTTGTCAAAAGCGGATGTGAAATTAAGCGTGGGTGATGCGTGCGAGCTTGAATTCGAGGATGAATATTTCGATTGCGTGTTCGTGTTCCATATTCTGGCGCATCTGAGCGCGGAGGATAGGCCTAAAGCAATTAGGGAGGCATTTAGGGTGCTAAAAATAGGGGGAGAATGCTATTTTAGGGATTTCCACATCACCGATTACCGCTTTGGGAAGGGCATCGAGGTTGAAAAAGACACCTTCAGGAAAGGGACTAATGTCTGGGTGCATTATTTCACGGAAGGGGAAGTGAAAGCGATGTTTGAGGCTGAAGGATTTGTAATGGAAAGCCTGGCCCTTGATTCATACGAGCACATTTTCAGGGGAAAACCATTTCCTAGGTGCGAGATGGATGCTATATTTAAGAAGGGGAAAAGCAAGGTCTGAAAAATATCAGCTGGCGGAAAAAATATAGAAATACTTGAAAAGGATGCATTAGTTGCGGATTAAAAAGCGAGTGCTGCTAATAAAAAAGGGGGAAAAAATGGATCTGGATTACAATTTCCTTTCGATGTATGCGGCGGGGATGATTGCGCTGACTGTTGCGGCATATTTTGTGATGAAGAGCAAAACATTCCTGTTCAAAGCGGCAATTTGCGGGGTGCTGGAGGTACTGATAATCATCTCCTCTTATTTCTACATACTTGAGAAGTACCCCGATAATGGGGCCATGATGGCTGTTATCGTGGCGATATGGGCGTTCACTATCGGAATGCTTATGCCGATCTTCATCTTGCAGGAGCAGAAGAAGAAGCAGGACGAAGTGAAGATGCTCGATAAGGTAACCGAACCGGCTTGGAGGCGGACTAATGTGTAAAAAGGAGACCTCCAAACATAGGTTAATAACCGCAAATTTTGTTAGCTTTTAGGTGTTCGAATGGGAGGAAATATTGTAATAATTGCAGCGCTATTTGTTTCAATTTTTATTGTAGGGTGCACGGAGCAGGGCAAGCCGCCGGCAACAAGGGAATTCTCGTACGATCCGCCGGAAGGCTGGGTTGGCAAGAAGGATGCGGAATCGATCAAATATGCCGCGCCCGGCGGGGTTTTCATGGAGGTGATCATCCTGCAAGAGCCAATCCCTGCGGGAATGGCCCCGGATCAATATTTGAAGGCATCCGAGGCGCAAATGTCGACTATTGATAAAAGCTACAAGCTGCTCTCCAAAAAAATGCGGACAATTAACGGGTATGAAGCGGAGGAGGCGATCTTCACATTGATGATGGAGCAGAATTTCATCAAGACAAAGCAGCTTACTTTCATCAGGGATAAAACCGCCTATATAATCTCTTTTGCGGGCCTTGCTGTAAACTACGATGTTTACGATGGGAAATTCGAGAAATCGCTCGGTTCCCTCGGACTGCCTTAATCGAAAAAAGTCCGGCATATGCGGCGTTTTTGAAATCGATTGCGAAAATAGAAAATATTTTATTAATAGGCATTTTATAGGTCAACTGGTTTAGGATGGTACTATGGCGGAACTGGTCTGGCAGGACGGGATAGGCGCCGGAGGGGCGCAGGATGATTTTTCGAACAAATTGCTTTTTTTGTTCGTGATGATCATCTTCCTGCTAATGCTCATCTTTCCGGAGATAAAGACCGGCGGAAGGTTCCTCCCGATTTCCGAGTTATTGCTGATATTCATACTCGGCGGAGTGGCATTCATTTATTGGGCCAGAAAAAAACACTTTTCAGTATCCGTATTTGAGGATGGTGTGTCCATCGGCAACCAGTTCATTCCGAAAAAGGACATCCGGTGGATGACGGCGAAGGTGGGAATGGGGAGGGCAAGTGCGATCGTGGAAATTGCCGACAGCAAGTGCGTCCATAAATCCGAAATAATCAAATTTGATGAGTTCTTTGGCGCTCTGGAAGGAATCGGCATCCGGGTCAGGAGTTGCAGGAACTTGAAGGCAGGCAATAACTGCCTTTTATTCAAGAAAAGGATTGGTGCGGATAAATGAAAACCGTACTGGTCGTATGCAATCATGGCAATACCTCCCAGGATGTGGGCGCGAATTTGAGGAGGGAATTGCCGGATTATCTGTTTTTGGCCCGGGGCGCCATCGACAGGGTTCCCTCTGACGAGGAAATCAAGGATGCAATTGCCGTTGTGATTCCGTTTTCCAACGAACGCATAGAAAAATTGAAATCGATGAGGATTGAAAACTCCTTCTGGGCGAAATGGCTCGAGTTCCTGAAACGCATCGAGGGCAAGCCGATCTTCAAGTATTTTGATTCGGGGAAGGATGATTTCGTGGATTTCCACGTCCTTGCGGAGCAGATCGGGGCGGTTGCGGTTTGAAACTTTTTTGAACCTCCTTTACTTGGTTCGTTCAGCTCCAGGACCCATTACGGATAGGAATAAATAGATGGGGCTGGGTATTATTCCTGATAGACATGCCCAACAGGCAAAGTAGCCGGGAAGAGGAGACTAGCCGGAATCGCACGCGGCGTTGGTTGACCCGGTTGCCTTTTAATTTCGATCAAATCGCTTCCTTACCCGCGCCTGAAAACGAGCTCGAAGGGATTCTCAGGTCCATGGGCAACGATTATCCCGTAACCCCCCTGACCGAGACGGATGTCGATAGGATGAGGTTCCGTCTTCTATCGCCCAGGGTCCGTGGCAATTCCTTGTACGGATCCCCGATGCATTACGGATTTGCAATGGGCTTTTTGAGGCAGGCATCGAGAAACACACCAGTCCCCTTCATCTATAAGGCAGATTATCAAATGAGGCACGGCTTCTTCCTAGTCACGACGAAAGGAAAGGGAAAGGGCCCGATAGTGCTGCTAAGCCCGGTTGGAAATCCGGAAGTCATGGCTCCCAAGATAGCTGAATTTGCGAGGAAACTTGCTGAAAGAACATGCCAGCCTGTAATCATCAAGAAGGCGGATCCCCTCTTGGAACGGGAATTAATAAAGTACGGTTTCGGGGACTATAGGCCGGGCGAAGAATGGGACAAGCGCGCTCCAAAAGATGATGACACTTACAGGAACCCCGTTGTTTTCGTGGATGATATTGCAAGACCTTCAATGACCCTTGCAAAGCGCATCCGCAAGAGGGAAAACGAGTTTAATAATTCAATACGGAAAATATTCGGGAAGGACGCGAAGGTGGAGTTGAATGAATACGACCCGATTAAAGACCGGGAAAGCGGAGATGTGATACTGCACCACTGGGCGTCTGAGTTTGCGTTGCGGAAAAATGAGGACCCCGAAAACGCCATTGCGGCAAATGAGATTTTCCTTCGGATCCGGCCTGATTTCTCAAACCTGGCTACTTACATAACCCGGGTGAAAGACATCGACAAGGGGTTGCTGAAAAAACACATTTTAAAACTGGAGAATGAAATTTCCAAGCTTCCATCCCCGGAAGGCAACTCGCAGAAATTAGTGCAATTAGGGAATCTGGTTGCCCTTTACACCCTCGGGCTGGGAAAGGGCTATGTTCCCATAGGCTTTTCCACTTTTGAAAGGACCGGATTCGTTACCCATAAGAGCATCGAGGCACTGAACGCCTCCCTGCCGTCCGAGGTAATCGCGTTGACGAAGGCGCAAATGGCCCTGGAGGCGAAGAAGAAAAAAATATTGATAGCTGATTTAAAGAAAACTGCAATGAACGATTTGGGAAGCATCATCAACAGGGATTCGAAGGTCAGGGCAGACCGGCTGACCCCCCTGAGTGCATTGGCGCTAACCGCAAACATTGCGATAGTGCCCGCAGTGAAGCAGGCGGGGTTCATGCAGTTGTATGCCAGCATAAGGAAATTGGCCGAAAAAAAGGGGAAATCGATTTCCCCCGTCGCAATGATAAACCTGGGCGGGTCCGAAAATCCAGAACAGCACGATTTCAAGATGGCATTTGATCCCCGCTTTGCGCTGAGGAATTGGCATCTTGTCATGTACCCGCCTACACATAAGAAAGAGCGGGAGTGATGCTGCGATCCTTGGAATGCGGAGTCGACTTCCAGTGCTTCTTCTTCCCATGCTTCCACATCAGCTCGAATTGCTTCCTGTACGAATCAGCCAAATCCGCGCTCTTTATCTTGATCACATATTTGGGATTTTTCCAGAATATTATCGTGACGAGGTCGCCGTCGATCATGGTGTTCGTGGGATTGAAGTATTCATCCGGGATGAACCTGTATTCGGTTGTTTTCCCGCCTGCGAATACGGATTCGCTCTCGTAAGAAATCATCCTCTCCTTGATTTTATATTTTTCAAGCTGCTTGATGAACCATCTGGAGAATGTGGGCTCGTTGAGCAGGAAAAGCTCCTCCATCACCCCCATGCCCAGATGCTCGATGCTCCGGTCTTCCTTTAGGATTTTCAAGATATCCGCGAATGCCTTCCTTGCCGCATTCCTCCCCTTATACACCCAAACGGATGTGTCCTGCGGGGTTTTCAGCATCATATTTTCAAGCTCGGGAATCGCATTGTCGATGCGGCGCATTTTATCGGCGAGGAAATCACGGATGGTTTGCGGGTTTGCGGCCCGAAACACCTTCTTTCCATCCATATTGATGTTGCCGCACATTCCCTTCTCAATCAGCTTGTATAGGTTGTCGTAGACGTAGGGCCGGTACATCCCGATTTTTTTGGAGATGTCGCTCACCTTCAGGGGCCCATTCTGCAGAAGGCACATGTATACGCTTATCTCCGCATCGCTCAATCCCGCTTCCTTCAGCTCTGTTTTGACCATATTGCGTCACTTCTGGAATAACCTGGAAAATATGATTCATTTATATGTTGTCGTAAAAACTACGACAAATTAATATAATAAAGTATGGGTATAATACTGACAGTGGGGAAATATGGATCAAGCGACGCTTGTGCTGGTGCTGGGTCTTAGCATCGCCGTGCCGTTCGTTTTGCTGTATTATATGGCGAACAGGGCCCTGTATTTGCGCCAGTTAAGGCAGGATGAATAATATCGCGTTCTTTCGTGGAGGCAATCGAGCCGCCTCTCGCTCTGCGGGAGGCGGCATTCTTTTTTCGATCTATTTGCAAATAACAATATCGCTAAAAAATCCCGATGATGAAAATCAGACCATCCGGGAAATCAATTCGTTGATCTTCTCCCCCCTGTTTCCAAGCGCACCCTTCGGGTAGGCAATCTTGATTCCCTCGAAACCCTTGATTGGCGGGTGGAGCCGAAATAGCGGCTTCAGGCCCGATACATCCTTCATTTTCGCTGTTCCATCGGAAATGGCCTTCGCTAATTCCGGAATGGACTTGAATTTCGAATTTTTCGCAACATATTCATCGGTCAGGCGTTTCCCGGGCAGGATTTCCGACCGCTTTTTCAACAGCAATTCCACATTCTGCAAAGTGATCCCGCCCCATGTGATGTAATCCCTGCAGAGTACCAATGTCCCCTTCATTTGCGGGGTATTTTGCAATAAAACACAGTGATTCTTCCTTGTAAGGTGCATTTGGCATAGCGCATCCTCCGTGGTGGCCCGCGTTTCCATGCTTCCCCGGACCCTGATAATTGCAATAAGGTTGCTCATTGTTTTTCACCATCCTTGGCATCTCCGGTTTTTTCCTCGGGCGCCTTCCCATCCTTTTCGATTTCCTTTTCAACCTTCTCAATAATCTCCTCGAAATATTTCCCCTGCTTGAGCATATTCGCCGAATTCAATGCCTTCAAGGTCGCGATGACCGCATTCAATATGTTCCTTGTCCTTCCCTTCGAGAATGTCCAGCAGTCCTTCACTCCCGCCAGTTCGAGCACCTTTTTTGTGGTTGCGCCCGCAACGATGCCAATCCCCTTTGGCGCCGGAATGATCGTCACTTCCGTGCTCGAGCTCTTGCCGTAGACCTTTTGCCCAATTGAATGCTCGCCGCCGCAGCCGCACTCCCACGAGCCGCAGCCTAATTTCACCCTCATGATATTTTTCTTTGCATCCGTAATTGCCTCGCCGATCGCATCGCGCACCTCGGCGGCCTTTCCGACCCCGAGCGCAATGTGGCCTCTCCTGTTCCCGAGGATCACGACTGCGCGCATCTGCTGCTTCCTTCCGTATGCGGTCATCCTTTGGGTGCTCTTGATTTCCAATACCTCATCCTTCAGGTCCGGAAGCAATACGTCTATGATTTCAATCTCAAGTATCCTCTTTCCGGATGCGAGAATCGAATCGATATCGGTCACTTCCTTTGCTGCGACCTTCCTGCCAAGTTCAGTCCTAGGCACCCAGTGCCTATCCTCATTATCACGCGCCATCATATCACTCTCATAAGAATTATTTCATTGCTAAAATTTTGTTCTTGCATTCTGCGAACTTAGAAGCTGCATCGCCCTTTAGGTGCTTTCCTTCGATCCGATCCTGCGATGGCATTATCTCCTCCGAATAAGGTATTGCGACTCCCGCATCAACCGCGCCCTTCAATGCCGCGAACAGGACGCTCCCCTTTTTAGCCGTATGCCTGCCAATATCCGCCACCGCTTCCTTCACTCCCCTCTTCAGTGCGTTCTTTCCGCATAGCATTCCTGCCAAATATGCGGATGAAGTATTGCATTTTCCGGGGTAACCCAGTTTTATGAGCGCTTTTGAAGTGCAGGATGTGATTACCTCGTCCCCCTTCAATGAGAAGTTGGCAAACTCCACAATTATGTATTTGTTGGTTTTCCTTACAATGAAGCGCGTTTTCCGCGATTTCAAGTGCGCCAGCCTGGATTCGTAATCCGTCTTGCCCTCGCGCCTTCTCCTGAAATGCACTGCATATTTTGCGCCGGTTGCCTTGGTCATCTAAATCACTTGTAAAATTTATTTTTCAGTTTCTGATTTCTTTGTTATGAATTCGAGCAATTGCTTCTTGCCCTTGAATGCATTGCCGCTGACCATCCGATACATCTCCCGATAATCCGTTGTGTTGGTCCTGAATTTGTTGTTCCTCAGGGTTTTCCGAAGCGCGCGCACCTTCCGCATCCAAAGCTCTTTCCTCGAGACTCCCGCGTACCTCGCACCTTTCTTGCTCCCCTCGCCCCTGCCTCTCCCCGCGTGCTTGCGGCTTTGTGTGATTCGCGCCTTTCCCCTGGAAACGCCCTGCTTTGGCAGCACGATCACTACCTTGTCCTTGATCAGTCCCCTCACATCCTCGCGGGTCAATGCCTCATTTGCGGCCTTCGCATCAAGTATCCTGATCCTGCTTGTTCCAACTCCCAGGATATCCGCTGCTACCCGCCGAACCGTGTGTACTGCCATAATTTTCACTTGGTTAATTTAACACTTTCAAATTCAATGCCGCTGCCTTCCTCCGTATTGCCTCTTTGCTCCTTTTTGAGAGCGTCCTTTGCAATCTTATCGCAAAGTTTCCCAGCATTCCCCTGACGAGCTCGAATTCCTTGTCGCTTTTGATATAGACCTCCTTTTTTCCGCATGGGTGATTGCCCCTTCCCTTCACCGCCCCCCGATAGCCCTTGTTCACGACCGCCCCGGCCCACTTGAGTTTCTGCCTTTGCTTGTTGTCAATTCCGCGAGGCGCCCTCCATTTGTCCTTCACGCGCCTCATTATCGACCTGTTCGGCCTCACGAATTTTGGATGCTTTGTTCCCATGTATTTCACCAAAAATATTGGGCTTGGAAAATGATTCCGCCGCCATTATTTATTTTACCAGGTATATGCCGTCTTGGAATACCCTCCGATCCTTTCCGGTGATCCGGACTGCCTGTATGATGTTCGCAGCGGTTTGCCCTACCGCCTCAATGTCGCTCCCTTTGATTATAATGTCCTGGCCGCTGACCTGCACTTGCGTGTTTCCAATGACATTCGCCTCCCTCGCACGCTTTTCGCCAAGGAAGTTCTTGATGTAGATCTCCTTGCCCTTGACCTCCACGCTCACTGGGAAGTGCGCATAAACCACTTGCAATTTCTTTTCGAATTGCTTCTTCCCGCCAGAAAACAGGTTTTTCAAATGTTTGCCGATGCTATTCGCCATCGCGTGTGTTTCCCTGCGCGTTTTCTTTATCGGCAGGATTTCCACCTTCCCGTCCTTCTGCGCAACTTTCAGCTTTTGCGAGTTGAATTTGATCAGGTGCTCCTCTGCCCCGATTTTCAATGTTATGCAGTTGCCTTCAATTCGCAAATTTGAATCCTTTGGTATTTCGATTTCCATTTTTTTTCCACTTCAGTATACGAATGCGATAAGCCTGCCTCCAATATGGAGCTCTTTTGCGCGCTTGTGGGTTATCATCCCCTTCGATGTCGAGACGATCAGGATCCCCAAATCCCTTGCCGGCAAAAACCTGCTCTCCCATTTTTCCCATTCGCCAACCTTGACCGAAAAGCGCGGCTTTATGACTTTGCAATTGTTGATCTTCCCCGAAAGCTTCACCGACACCTTGCCTCCGGTTGTGCCGTCCATAAACTCGAATGACTCCACATAGCCCTCTTCCTTGAATATTTCCAATATCCGCCGGAACATCTTCGATGAGTGCTTCACGAATGTGGTGCCGCGGCCCTTCGTCTCGCACACAAAAATCGTATTCAACGAATCTGCAATAGTGTCAACCATCTATCCATTTCACCCGTATTTCTTGAAGCCCAGCGATACCGCGCTCTCCCTGAAGCATTTCCTGCAGATGTAGAGCCCGTATTTCCTTATGAGCCCCCTTACATTGCCGCAGATCTTGCATTTCCGCTTTCCGCGATGCTTGTATTTCAAATCAATGTCCTGTTTTGCCACTTTCTACCACCGATCATTCAACACTTGGCACTTCTATCTTGAGATTGAATTTCTTCGTCATGAACTCCTTTGCCTGCGCCTGTGTGACCCTTTGCTTTTTTGGAAGCCGCTGCCTCGAGATCTTCCTCTCCGAAATGCGCTTTCCCGCCTTTTTCAATGAGACGCTGACATCAAAACCCATCATTCCTATTTTTGGGTCGTATTTCATCCCTGGGAAATCAATGTATTCCTTGATCCCGAATGAAACATTGCCGAAATTGTCGAAGCACGAATCCAGCAGTGTAAAGTCCCTCTCATCCAGCGCCTTCTTGAGTATTTCCTCGGCAACCTTCCCGCGAAGGGTGATCTTCGTGCCGATGTTGTCGCCCTTCCTGATCTTGAATGTGGGGTTGCGGTCCTTGGCCTTCGTTATCACTGCCTTTCCTCCGGTGATCCTTTCGAGCAAAACCTTCGCGTTCTCGAGCCTGTCCCCCGGTGCGCCCACTCCGATGTTCAGCGTGACTTTTTCAAGCCTTACTTCTTGCATCTTGTTTTCAGCCATTGCAAACTCCTTGATTTTCAAATATTGGTTTTTGATGGGAAAGGAACAACCTGGATCGCCTCCTTCCCAAATTTCAATTTTCATTCCTCTTTTTTATCAATCAAATGGAACTCTTTGCTGACCGCAAAGAGGTAATCCTTCCTTGTGATCAATTCCTGCTCCCCGACCTTCAATTTCGCATCCGATGGCTGCCCTCCTGGCTGCTCGATGATTTCCTCCAGCACACCCAGCTTTCCGGAGTGCTTTCCCTTGTAAATGTAGCAGTGTGCGCCTTTTTCGAGCTTCAAGAAAGCCTCGACCTTGTAGCCTGGGATTGTGATCCGAACCGTGTCGCCTACCCTGAAGCGGTCCTCCTCCCTTTCAATCACGATGTTTTTGCCATCATGCAAATTCAACTGGACCATGTTGCCCGCAATTGGCGTTTTATTCACGATCCTGCACGATTTCAATTTCGAATCGGCCTCATCCACCTCTATGAGCCTTAGCCTCCCGCCGATTGTGAAGACCTGGTAGTATTTCTTGATTTTTGGGATTGAAATGACATCCATCAGCCCGACCCCGAAGTGCGTGTTGCGCCTGATTTTTCCATCGATCAAAATCTCGCCTGCAGAAAGCAGCTTTTTCGCCTCCTTTGCAGTGTCTGCGACTTTGAGTATTTCCTTTAGCATCAATCCCAGGGTGATGCTCTCCTCGAGTCGATGCGCGCCTGCATCCGGCCTTGCGAGCCATAATGCCGCCTTTGGGGCGATTTCCAGCATGCGGCTTTTTGCGAGCCGTTTCAAATGTTTTGTGCTTCCCTTATTGGCCATTTAGTTCACCAAATTACTTTTTCTGCAATGCCTCAGGCGCTACTTGTTTTGCCTGAGGGGTAACGGGCCTTGGCTGCTGAGAAATGGGCTTTTGTGCCGTTGTAGCAGCTGCCGGCTTTTTCCTCGCTTTCATTTCCTTCCTCTTGGGCTCATTCCATTCCACTAGGATGCAATTTGAGGGTTCGAGCGCAGCAAATACCTCCTTGCCGCCCTGCTTTTTCCTGATCAATCCCTCAACATAAATTTTTGCTTCCTTCGTATCGACTTCGTTGATTTTCCCTTCCCTTTTCCGGAATTCGCCGGTAAGGACCTTCACCTTGTCGCCTTTTTTCGCTAGCAATGCGGTCTTCTTGTACTTTTGCCTCAAATCCTTTCCCAGGTGGATTTTCAGAAGGCGCTTCATCTGGTGTATTTCGGAATGGTAATTTGCGAGCCTTTTCTTCCTTGGCTGCATTGTTATTGTTTTTTCGTATTTCATCCCAATCACTTATACTACTGCGCTTGCAATTGCGACCACTTTGGGGTACCTTTCAGAAATTTCCCTTGCAACGGCGCCCTTGATTTCGGTCCCCTTGGGCAAATTCTGGTCGTCGATCAGGACGCATGCGTTGTCCTCGAATTTCACGCGCTCTTTTCCACGCTTGAATTCCTTTTTCTGCCGGACAATCAATGCAAGCTCCTTGCGCTTGACCATGTCTGGCTTCCCCTTTTTTACGGAAACACGGCAGATATCTCCAATTCCTGCCGATGGATACCGCCTAAGGCGTGCTTTGATTCCCATTACGTTGATGATCTCGACAATTTTTGCGCCCGAGTTGTCGTCGCACACCATCCGGCTTCCCTTCGTAAGCCCCTTTGTCATCCTTGCCGGAATCCCCAACATGAGTATCACTTTCAGTCTATGATTACGAATGCCTTGGTCTTGCTGATTTTCCTGCACTCCATGAGTTTTATCGTGTCGCCTTCCTTCACAGTGTTGCAATCAGGGATGTGCACATGAATTTTGCTCCTGCGCTTTTCGTACCTTTCGTATTTTTGGACCTTGCGCAAATATTGGATTTCAACCACGGCTGTTTTCTTGGCCTTTGTGCTGACCACCTTTCCCTCGAAAATCCTGCCCCTTGTCCGAAGGGATCCATGCTTTGGGCATCTTTCATCGGTGCATTCGCCCGCTTGCTTTTCGGCTGCCTCGATGGGCTTCGCCTTCTTTGCAGGCTTCTTTTTTTCATCCTTGATTTCGATTTTTTCTTCAGCCATTTGATCACTGTCAATGCAAACCCAAATCCTTGCCTAGCTTCTTCGTGCGGTCTTCAGGCCTTGCAACCAGCATTTCCCCTTCGATTTCGATTTTCCGCGAGGGAAAAAAGAACGTGCAGGTAGCCTTTGCAATCCTCTTCCGTCCCAAAGGAGTGTCGAGCAAAAACGTATTTCTGCTCTCGTCGATTATCCTGCCTTCCAGACGCTGCAAATGTTTGCTGCTTCCTCTGAGGACTTTTACCTCTTCGCCTATCAATTCATCCAGCAGGAATGCATATTCCATGCCATATTTCCTTCTCATAAATGCGATGAAATCCGATGGCGTTGTTCTGTGTGTCCTTGGCAGCTTTCAGTTTGCTTTGCGCTAAACGCAAATGACAATCAGACGCGTCTATTGATATTGGAAATATTGTTTATAAACCTTCCGAACCGCATCCGGGACTGGCAAAAAACCGCCCCCCTCAAATTCCGGTTAGGGCGCTGTTAGCAGGGTGATCTTCGAAACCACATTTGAAATGTTCGACCAGTTGGGGACCTCGTCGGCGGTTTTGATCGCAAAGTAATATTTCGTTCCCGCCGCAAGTGCCGTAATTGCAGTGATTTGGGTTGTCCCCGCTATTGCCGGCACAGGCGCGCCCCCAAACTGGGTTGCGGAATAGAAATTGGCTGAAGTGATCAGTGCTGTAGAGTAGCGTATATCGTAGGTCGTTGCGGTCCCTATGGACCCGTCATCGCCCGGAGATGTCCATCTGAGCGTGATGGCGTTTTCGGCGGCAAAGGGCGCCGTAAGATTTGAAATCGTGGAGGGAGGGGCCGTATCTATTGTGGAGTTCATTATCACGTTCGAAATATTCGAGAAGTTTGGGACCTCGTCGCCGGTTTTCATCGCAATGTAGTATGCACTCCCCGGTGCAAGGCCCGTAATTGTGAATGTTTGCAAGCTGCCCGCCACTTCGGGGGCGGGCTCGCCTACGGCCTGCATTGCCGAGTTCCAACTTGCCGGCGTAATCACGGAGGCGGAGTATCGGATATCGTAGATGAAGGCAGTGCCCGAATTGCCGTCGTCGCCGGGCGAGGTCCAGGACAACCCGATGGAATTTGCAGTTGAGGAAATTGCCGTCAAATTCGTTATGTTGGCGGGTGGCGTCACATCCGCCGAGGATGATGTGGTGTTCGAGGCGTTGCTTAGCAGGGCCGACCAGTTCGGCACCTCATCCCCCGCCTTTATCCTGAAATGATAGGTTGTTGATTCGTTCAGGCCTGTGACCGTAAAGTTCTGCACTGTGCCGTTGGCTTCCGGGGCTGGCTCTCCCGACGCCTGGATGGCCGCATCCCATGCCGCATCATCATCTATAAGTGCCGTGGAGTACCGGATATCATAGCTCGTTGCGGTTCCCACATATTGGTCATCGTTTGTGGCCGTCCATTTCAGTGCGATGGAATCCAGGGTGGGCGAAAATGCCACTAAATCGGCAACTGCCGCAGGCGGTGTTATATCCGTCAGATTCAGTGTCTGCCTTGCAATGACATTCGATATGACCGACCAGTTGGGAACCTCGTCGGCGGTTTTGATCGCAAAAAAGTATATCGTCAAGGGGGACAGGCCGGTGATTGTAAAGTTCTGCAAAGTGCCCGCGACCAGGGGTTCCGGCTCTCCAGCAGCTTGAATTGCCGCAGCCCAATTTGCGCTGTTGATGAATGCTGTTGAATAACGGATGTCATAGGTGGTTGCGGTTCCCGTCATGTTGCTATCTCCCGGTGCAGTCCACATGAGTATGATCGAATCCGAGGTGGCGTTGATCGAGGTGAGATTAGTTATCGCCGCAGGCGGGATTGTATCATTGAACGTGGTTGAGGCAGCAACTACATTGGAGAGTGCGGACCAGTTCGGCACTTCATCCGCAACCTTGACCGCAAAGTAATATGGTGTCAAATCGTTAAGACCCGAAACAACAAAATTTTGCAACGTGCCGCTTATTTCAGGCGCAGGCTCTCCTTCTGCCTGCGTTGACGAATCCCAGCTGGATTCATTGATGGGCGATTTGGAGTATCTTAAATCGTATTGCGCAGCGGTGCCTGCAAACCCGTCGTCACCTGTTGAAGCCCATTGCAATTTTATCCCAAACGAGTATATGCCTATAGGATTCAGGTTGTAAACCGCAGCAGGGGGTGTGCTGTCCTCGGAGGAAACGTTGCAGTAAAGCAAATTGGATAACGGGGACCAGTTGTTCGCCTCATCACGGGTTTTCATCGCAAAATAATACGCATTCCCGGTTGCAAGGCCGGAAATCGTGAATGATTGAGTTGTGCCTGTGACTTGCGGGGACGGTTCCCCCGCGGCCTGGGTCGTATCGGACCAATTGGCATCCGTTATGGGGTAAATTGAATACCGGATGTCGTACTGCGATGCAGTTCCGGTATAGCCATCATCGCCCGGAGCGGTCCAGTTGAGCGTAATTGAGCCGGGAGCCGATGATGAATTGTAAAGGTTGGTGACAGGCCCGGGAGGCGTCGCATCTGTGAGGAAGGGATTTATCGCAATCGCAATATTGGAGAGGGGGGATTCCAGCGGCACATCATCGTAGGATTTTATCGCAAAATGGAGCTCCGATACCCCCGATCCCACCGAAATAATCATTGATTGCGGGGTGCCTGCAATGAGCGGATTGGGTTCGCCCAAGGCCTTTGTCGCACTAGCCCAATTCGCATCGTTTATTGTGTTTATGGAATACCTGACATCATATATTCTGGCAGTTCCTGAAGAGCCATCATTGCCTGGCGCGGTCCACTGCAGTAAAATGGATGTTCCCGTCTGGAACGTGGCCTGCAGATCGAGTATGGCCGATGGCGGGGTCCTGTCGAGCGGCAGCAGTTCGTTGAACCACTGAATGTCGGATTTGGTGCATTCGCCCTGCGGGACGCAGGAAGTAATCTGGTAATATATGGATTGCACAGGCGCCGAGTAGGGCATATCTATCTTGTGGTGCGTTTTTGCCGCAGGATTCCCGTTGAAATTAACCTGATTGGGCCCGGGGTTTGGGCCCCATTCTTCCGGCCAGTATTCCAAATATGATGAAGCCGGCACATCGGTATCCCAGCTGACTGCGGCAAAAGTGGCCTTTTCCAAATGTTTGATATTCGTGATCTCCGGCCCGCTTCCCTGCTTGAATGATTCCAGTACGGAGCTTATTTCCCTGTTCTCCTGGATGACGCTCGAGGTTGCAAGCCCCAATACGTTGCTATTGGTCACAGTGACAACCACAGCAACGAATGCTATCGCCCCTCCGGCGAATAAGGCATACTCCAAAGCGGTTTGGCCGCGCCTATATGGCATACGAATCCTATTGTACTGATTATTTATTAATATTCCGCGTTAAACGTCTTAACCTGTATAATTTGGGGTGTTTGAATGAATTCCAGGACGATCATCATATTCGGCCTTGTTGCATTGGTGATAGTGGGCTTCATTCTCATCACGAACCTCTCCATGCCCGGCAATTATGATTCTTTTGCGCAATGCCTAACCTCGAAGGGAGCGAAGCTTTACGGGGCGTATTGGTGCCCGCACTGCCTCGACCAGAAAAAGGAGTTCGGGAATTCGGTCAGGTTCATCGATTATGTGGAATGCGATGCGAAGGGCACGAACGGCCGCCCCGACCTGTGCCAGCAGGAGGGAATTTTAGGCTATCCGACCTGGATCATCAATGGCAAGAAATACGAGGGGAGCCAGACATTCGGGGCGCTTTCGCAGGCGTCCGGCTGCCCGGTGACTTGATATGCCGCTTGAGGAATTTTTAAAAACATTGATTGAGGAGAACGGCGCCGCTTACAGAAGAAGCGAAAGGATAACCGTTTTCGGCAACCATTTATCGGTATTTTTCATTAAGGGGAAGGAGCTGCAAACGGTCTTATCCGGAATGCAACCGGAGATTGCTGATTTGAAGAGGCAAGGCGTCACTTATCGTTTGGAGTTGGTGGATCAGGGCGGGATAAGGATGGAAATTCTCGCGAACAGGGCGGATATCCTGGACCGGGCCCACAGGTATTTGCTGACCCTGGAAAAGAAGTGAATTATTTGATTTTTGATTATTTCCTGTATTTTTTGCCGTATTTCTGCTTGTGCTCCGGCTTGACCCTCTTCAGCTCATCTTCTGGCAGCATTGAGGCGAGATCCCAACCAAGCTCCATGGATTGCTCGATTGTGCGGTTCTCGTACCTGCCCTGGGTTACAAAGCGTTTTTCGAATTCATCGGCAAAACGCAAGAATTTTCGGTCGCGCTCTGTCAGAGCCTCCTCCCCTACAACTGCAACCAGGTTCCTCAAGTCCCTCCCTTCTGCATATGATGCATAGCATTGCGATGCGATTCCGGCATGATCCTCGCGCGTTTTTCCCTCCCCGATTCCCGAGTTCATCAATCTGCTAAGTGAGGGCAATACGTCTACGGGCGGATAAATCCCCTTCCTATGGATATCCCTTGAAAGCACGATCTGGCCCTCGGTAATGTAGCCGGTAAGATCGGGAATCGGATGGGTGATGTCATCATCGGGCATTGTTAGGATCGGGAATTGCGTAATCGAGCCCTTCTTGCCCTTGATCCTGCCTGCACGCTCGTAAATTGATGACAAGTCGGTGTACATGTAACCCGGATAACCCCTCCTTCCGGGCACTTCCTGCCTTGCAGCTGAAAGTTCGCGGAGAGTGTCGCAATACATGGTCATGTCTGTAAGAATAACGAGTACTTGGTAATCCTTCTCGAATGCGAGGTATTCCGCAGTAGTAAGCGCCAACCTTGGTGTGAGCACCCTTTCAACTGAGGGATCGTTCGCCAAATTGAGGAATAGTATCGCTTTTTCCAATGCTCCGGTTTTCTCAAAATCCTGGATGAAGAAGTTCGCT
Source organism: Microcaldota archaeon (assembly GCA_043803465.1). GTDB lineage: Archaea > Micrarchaeota > Micrarchaeia > Norongarragalinales > SBBD01 > JACRGC01. Next base: position 9,847 of record JAZDKC010000083.1, on the reverse strand, counting down.
TCGGAATGGGTGATGCCCATTGCTGCGAAAATTACTGTGAAATCCTCCTTTTCGCCCAAAACTGTTGCCTGCCTTGCGATTTGCACTGCAAGCTCATTATGCGGCAAGCCCGATGCTGAAAAGATCGGCAATTTCTGCCCCCGAACAAGCGTATTCATCAAATCGATTGTCGATACCCCCGTCTGAATGAACTCCTTCGGCTCCGCCCTTGCATACGGGTTGATTGCTGCTCCCGTAATATCCTTCTTTTCCTTGGAAATGATCGGAGCGCCCTTGTCTATTGGCTCTCCTGAACCATTGAACACCCTCCCGAACATCTCCTCAGAAACAGGAAAACGCAAAATGTCCCCGGTGAACCTGATCCTTGTGGCTTTCGTGTCCAAACCAGTTGTGGTGCCGAAAATCTGGACTGCTGCAATTCCCTTGGATGTCTCAAGCACCTGCCCCTTCCTCCGATCGCCATCTGGCAGGATTACCTCGACAAGCTCCTGATAGGCTGCCGCTTCCACTCCTTCAACGAAAACGATTGGCCCGAAAACCTCCTTTACAGTCTGGTATTCCTTGATCATGTTTTCAACCTATTTCAAAAATGCGTGATCGAGACTTTTCATCAATTCTGCAATGCTCTTTGCCGCATCCTCCTCCTTTTGCCTCTTAAGGAGCGAGATCATCTGCTTCTCCTTCACCGAAGCTATCCTGTCGAAGGGGATTTCCTGCCCCAGGGCGATTACTGCCTGGTCATAGAAATGCAAAATAACCTTGAGCATGCCATATTGCTTCTTCAAAGAAGCATGCACATCCACTTCATCATACGAGTTTTGCTGCAAGAAGTCCTCCCGAATCATTTTAGTTACCTCCAATACGAGGCGTTCCTTGTCGGGCAGCGCGTCGGAACCGATCAATTGCACAATTGCCTGCAACTCCGCCTCTTTTTGCAGGAGTGACATCGCCTTGGCGCGCAAATCGATGAAATCAGTTGCGACATTTTGCCCATACCATGACTTCAGATCATCCAAATAAAGTGAATAGCTTTTTAGCCAGTTGATTGCAGGGTAGTGCCTCCTCCTTGAAAGGTTCGCATCCAGCGCCCAAAACACCTTTGTGACCCGAAGTGTTGCTTGTGAGACTGGTTCGGAAAGGTCTCCTCCGGGCGGTGAAACTGCGCCAACTATTGAAACAGAGCCTGTTCTTTCCGCGCTTCCAATTGTCCTGACCCTTCCGGATCGTTCATAGAATTCCGCCAATCTTTTTGCCAAATATGCCGGGTAGCCTTCCTCTCCGGGCATTTCTTCCATCCTTCCAGAAATTTCACGCATTGCCTCCGCCCATCTTGAAGTGCTATCCGCCATCATGGCAACATCATAGCCCATGTCCCTGTAATACTCGGCCAGGGTGATGCCCGTGTAAATCGATGCCTCACGCGCCGCAACTGGCATGTTTGAAGTGTTTGCGACCAATACGGTCCTGTTCATCAACGGCTTCTTGTTTTTCGGATCAACCAGTTTGGGGAATTCCGTCAATACATCGGTCATCTCATTCCCGCGCTCCCCGCACCCGACGTAAATGATTATGTCCGCATCCGCATATTTCGCCAAATCCTGCTGGTTGACTGTTTTTCCAGACCCGAATGGCCCGGGAATGGCTGCAGTGCCCCCTTTTACGATGGGGAAGAACGTGTCCACAATGCGCTTGCCTGTGATTAATGGGATGTTGAGTGGCAACTTTTCCTTATATGGCCTTGGCAGCCTGACTGGCCACTTGTGCGACATTGTGATTGGCTTTCCTCCAACTTCGGCAATTTCATCCGTGACTGTGAAGGACCCATCCGAAATGGAGCCGATTTTGCCTTCCATTCCCCTTGGAACTAAAATTTTATGCTCCTTGTCGATTTCAAGCACGATGCCCAGGACGTCTCCTGGCTGGACCGTATCCCCTTTCTTGGCCCTTGCCTCGAATTTCCATTTCTTTTTCCTATCCAGTGCGGGAACCGAAATTCCCCTTGAAATGAAATCGCCGCTCTTTTCCCGGATTGCAGGCAGCGGCCTTTGGATTCCATCGAATATGGAAGATAACAAGCCCGGCCCCAGCTCCAATGAAAGCGGCGCGAATGTGCGCTCCACCTTTTCTCCTGGCCGCAGGCCCGAGGTTTCCTCGTACACCTGGATGGATGCGCGGTCGTACCTAAGGGCGATGATTTCGCCCATCAGCTCGTTCTCGCCGACCTTGACCAGCTCGTTGATTTGCGCGCCGGACATGCCTGTAGCCTGAACAACAGGACCCGAAATTTTGGAAAGCACTGCGCCGTTGTCTGCCATAAATTCGACCTTATTTTGCAATGGATTTAACTCTGAGGCATTACCTATTAGCCGAATCGAAAATTCGACAATATCAGAAGTGAAGATTTAAAGGGTAAAAAGATTTAAATACATTATAGTATGCGTGAAAAATATTGGCTGGGATTAAGCATGCCTTTCCGTTTCATCTGCGGCTTCATTTGCATGCACCGCCTCAATCCTTTTGCGTTGGGCATTTCCATGCGGGCATCAATTCCGCCATCCCGCCTATTCATTTGACTTTCAGCAATTCCTTTGCAAATTCCTGCGCATTTTGGCGGATTTCTATGCGGGCGTCTTTTTTCGTGAATATCCCCTGCAAAACGAAATCATCCATGATCCTCCTTGCGCGTTCACCATGGATTTGGAGCAATTCCTTCCATTCCCTGTTCCCATTGTCAATCGCACTTACCTTCCGGTCAAGAAAGAAATGCAAGATCTCCCTTCCAACTGCATCTGCGGCATGTGTGCGCATGACAAATACCTGTTCTGTTGTAAGGGCTGTTTCTGCCATGGAATAATCAAACGACTAATGAGTGCAGGATTAAAATAGCCGTCCAATTCGGCAAATTCAAGCGGCATCCATTGTTCCCCCCTATTTTGGTTTTTTCCTAAAAATCAGCGCAGGGGAGTTGGAGCAATACCGCAAGCGTGTAGGCTGGGGGCCGTCGTCGAACAGGTGGCCCAAATGGCAGCCGCACATGGAACAGATGATTTCGATCCGGCGCATTCCATGGGAATAGTCCTCCCTCTGAATTATTGCACCCTTGGAAATGGGTTTGCTGAACGATGGCCAGCCCGAACCCGAATCGAATTTGGTATCCGAGGAAAATAGGGGTTGCCTGCAGCCTGCACAATAGTACGTCCCTTTCTCACGGAGAAATGCATATTTGCCGGTAAAGGGCATTTCCGTGCCTTTTTCGCGCAATACCTTGTACTGCTCCGGGCTCAATTTCTTCCTCCATTCCTCCTCGGTTAGATTAATCGCCGGTTTGTACATAAAATTTCCCCCCGATATGCATGTACTTGATTTTCGCATATATATTTTGGAGGTTTAACGTACCGCACCGGATCAGTTATTTTTATAAGGCACCCCGACTCATAACTTTGCATGTACGATGCACATTGCCATGTATCGCATGAGCTCTTCAATGCGGATAGGCACGAAGTGATTGCAAGGGCCAAGAAGAAACTTGTTGCAATAGTCGAAGCTGGCGGGAATTTGGAGCAGAATGAGCGTGCATTGGGCCTTAAGCATTCCCATGGCGGTTTCGTGCATGCGGTAATCGGGCTTGCGCCGCATTACGTGAATGTCGCTGATTTGCCTTCGGAAATGGAAATGATCAAAAGGAACGCGGATGACATCCTGGCAATCGGGGAAATAGGGCTGGAGTACCATTATTTCAAGGAGGCTGCCGACCAGCTAAGGCAGAGGGAGGCATTCCGGGAACAGCTTATCCTTGCCGAGAAATTGCAATTGCCAGTTGTGATCCATTGCAGGGAGGCTTGGTACGACCTGCTTGCGATGCTGAAGGATTTCCCCCAGCAAAAGGTCATGCTGCATTTTTTCAATAAGCCCGAGCATTTGACGGAAGCGCTGCGAAGGGGCTATTGGATTTCAATTGCCACCCTGAAGAGCAAGGATTTGGATAGAATTATTAAAGATGCGCCCCTGAATAATCTCCTGGCTGAAACCGATTCGCCGTATTTGTGGACGGGCGGAAGGAATGAGCCCGCGAATGTGGTTTCAGTGTATGAGCGGATTGCGGGAATCAAGGACATTTTGCTGCCCCAAGTGCAAATGGCGCTGATGGCAAACGCGTCCAAATTCTTTGAGACGCCCTTTTAGCTGGTGAAAAAACGGATGAGCAAGGAACAAGTCAGGCCCACTAGGATGGAGATGCTTAATACGAAGTCGAAGCTGCTGCTTGCGAGCAAGGGCCACCATATCCTAAAGCAGAAGCGGGATGCGCTGGTGCCGGAGTTCTTCAAATTGGTCAAGAAGGCGAGGGATCTGCGGAAGGAAGCGGATGCGGAGATGGCATTCGCGTTCAAGGCGCTTGCCATTGCCAAGGCATTCCATGGCGATTTGTTCGTCGAGACTGCTGCGCTTGCATCCAAAAAAGTGCCCGAGATAAGCGTCAAAACCCGGAACATCATGGGTGTGAGGATAGCGGAAATCGAGGGAATCGATGTAAAGAAGGACCTCATCACCCGCGGTTATTCCATCCGCGGCTCCTCGGCAAAATTCGATGACGCAGTGGAGCACTTTGAGACTGCGCTCAACCTGATAATCAAGCTCGCGGAATTCGAGACTGCTTTAAGAAGGCTTCTCAAGGAAATAGAGAAAACGAACCGAAAAGTGAACGCTCTGGAGTACAATATTCAACCCCAGCTTCAGGAAACGATCAAGGAGATTGCAGCCCACCTGAACCGGCTGGAGAGCGAGGCATTCTACGCCCTGAAGGTCACGAAGCGCAAACTGAACAAGGAAAAGGAGGGCGAGGCGGAGTAACTAATTCCTTTTTAATCCTCCTTTGTGAAATATTCTATTGTGCGGAGGTCGCATAGTGGCCATTGCGGCAGCCTGCTATCGGAATTGCTAAAAGGCAATTCTTGCTGGAAAGCTGTTGAGGAGAAATCCTCTCGTGGGTTCGAAATGCCTTGCCCCTTTCCTTTGCCAAAAGAAAGCGGCGGTGGCTCCGCTGGAAAGAAAACTATATTCCTTATTTTCTCTTTTCAGTGAGCCTTTCACGTGGATCCCACCCTCCGCGCTTCCTTTTTTTCCATTTTTTGCCCCCAAGGCCGCAATGAGCAATCTTTATCAAGTTACGATTTCTTAATAAGGGCAATGGGAACTATTTGGAAGCATGAGGCATTGGATTTTGTACGCAGGATCCTCCCGGGCCAGACCCAGGAGCATTACGTAGTGGAAAGGGGGGCCGCCCTTGAGGAATTGGGGCTTCCCGTAGCAAAAAAATGGCTTATTAGGGTTTCAGGACCCGTCGATTCAATTGGATTGCCAAGGGCTTTCGTGCCGACCCTGCGGAATGCCCGGAAATGGATTGAATCGCACCCTCGCTACGGGGTTTTCATGCTTGCACCCGTTGGGAGGGAAAAAACCGCCTTAAGGGGGTATTTTACTATTACCGAAAACAGGCTTGTCGTCGAGTTTTATAATTTCAGGAAAAATCCCCTTAACACGCGGAGTGAAAAGCCAAAAGCAAGGTTTACCTTCGGATTTGGAATGTTTCCGGAAAAACGTACCGGAAAAGGAGGAATTCCTTTGTCCCTCCCAAAGAGGATTTTTGACATTTCGAAGGAATTGGCGGCAAATAAGCTGTTCGGGACTTTCGGTTTCAATGTTAAAAAGGACAATGCGGTTACGATATTCGATTACCGCCCGGATTTCGTGAGCAGCCGATATCTTGAGAGGAAAAAATCGGGTAAATAGTCCACGGATTAATCTTCCCGCTGATTTATTATATTCGGCAATCCTTAACTGCAACATGGCAAAATACGGCCAGGGGAAGCTGGAAATACGGACAAGGCGGATCGAGACCGTCTGGCACGGCGCGCCGAGCTTCTCCAAGGCGGATTGGCACTTGCAGCTCGCGCAGGACTCGAGGTTAAGGAATAGTTTTGAGCGTGCAAAGGAAAAAATCGATGCATTGCCCCGGGGCAAACGCTGCAAAATAGGCTTTGAATCGATTCCGCAGATAGGCACGCACAATTTCTTCACTGTTCTCGAAAGGTATGCATTATCCAAAGGGCACGAGGTGGTGCCGCTTGCCCCGCCCGCCATGTACGCGAAATTACAGGGCATTAGGACCATGATGCTCGCTTTGCATGTTTTGGAAAAGGCAAGGCTAGATGATCCGGAACACACGGCCATATACCGGAAGGAAGAGAAGAAAGCACGGCGCATCCTCGCAAATAAATTCTCCTCGCCAAACTTTTTGCACCTTGATTTCAGGAAATTAATAATTAGCAGGGTCAAGGAAAATGCGAAATTGTCGGATAAAATTCTTCTTGCCCTCCACAAGCACGATTTGGACCTGGCGTTCATCGGAGGCGGGCACGGGCGTGACATAAAGCCTTTTGTGCGCAGGAGAATCAGAATCGATCCCGGCCTCCTGGCGGAAATGAATGAATTGGAACTGGGGATTTTAGAAACACTCGGATCCGAATCATATGACCGGTTATTGCTCAGGAGTCTCCAAGCCCGGGAAAAACTGGTAGGGCGGCTGAAAAACAAGGCAGGCTTGAATCATTAAAAGCGCTTTTGATGCATACTGTTTTCCTAGCGTATCATTTTTGCCTGCAGCGCTTGCAAAAATACCAGGTTCCTTCCGGTCGTCTTTGGGATGATGATTTTATGTACCCCGCCATGCTCCGCGATTTTTGTGCGTTTCCCAACTGTCAGCCCGTGTTCCTCGAGTAGATTGGCAATTGCCGCTCCATGCCCGTAAGGGACATGAATTTCGGCATTCCTGATGCTTGCATGGTTCCTGTTAATTATATGCAGAAGTCCGTGCTTTGAAATATACGCAGCGAGGGGATGATCGCCCGATTTTCTTTGCAAAAATCCGGCATATTCCTTTCGGATTTCACCCACCTTCTTTTCAACTGCAATTCTGAATTCCTTTGTCCCCCTTCCTAATTCAGTGCTTTGGGATATTAGGTTTTCTACATATTCCCTGACGTGCCTCCCTACTGCCTGAGGTGTGAAATTCAATACCCAATAGACCTCGTTCCATGTTCGGATCTCTTCCCCCTTGATTTCCTCGGCCTTTTTTTTCAAGTCTTCCCTGCCAATGGTCGCGGGCACAACTCCCGGAATTGGGACGCCAATCCCCCCAATTAATTTAAGCCTGCGCGTCCCTGGCGGCGAACGCTTAAACCATTTTTCGGGCTCTAACCTATTTTTTCTGGGCGGAACATCTACCATTTGATCTCAGTAGTAAGATGTGTTTTATTATTTATAAGACGATTGCCCCCCTCCCCTTCCGGAGCCAAGCAAGCGATTTATATTGTTGCGGCCCATTCCCTTGTCCGTGATGCTCATGAGAGTGAAAACAATAACCCAAACGGCCTTCATACAGGCCCCTCCGTTGGAGGTTTACCGGTGCTTTGCCGACCCGAAACTGCATTCGCAGGTGACCGGTTCCAAAGCGACGGGCAATGCAAAGGAAGGCTCAAAATTCACCGCCTGGGACGGCTACATAAGCGGGAGGAACTTGAAGCTGGTCGAGGGCAAAAAGATTGTCCAGGAATGGAAAACGTCCGAATGGCCGGAGTTCACGCCGCCCTCCATTTTCACATTGGATTTCATACCAAAAAAGGGCGGGACAGAGATCCGGATGGTGCATTCGAAAGTGCCCGCGGAGCAGGCCGCCGGTTATGAAAAGGGATGGAAGGAGTTCTATTGGGATCCGTTGAAGGCGCATTTTGCAAAAAAATGATCCCCGTTATTTTGCCATCCAACCGGCTGTCAATGCCAGCAAGCCTGCGGCAAAACAATAATATGCAAAAGGCCTAAGGCCCCTTTTGTTCACGAAATCAATCAGGAAGCCTATTGCCAAATAGCCTGTTATTGCGGAAACGCCTATTCCGATTGCCATCGTGTCCAAACCAGAAAAATCCAATTGTGCATCCTTAATTTCAAAGGCGGCTGCCCCGATTATTGCCGGAATTGAGAGGAGAAACGAAAACCTTGCCGCCTTTTCGCGCCCGATGCCCATGAGCAATCCGGTCCCGATCGTTGCGCCGCTCCTCGAGATCCCGGGCATGACGGCAATCCCCTGCGCCACTCCGATCACAAATGCGCTTTTCTTATCCAATCCGCGCTTTCCGCCCACGTCGCAATAGTATAGGAATATCCCCGTGATAATCAATGCAACGCCAATTGAAACCGCATTCGCGAATTGCTGCTCGAAAAACCCCCTGAACGCGAATCCGATGATTGCGGTCGGAATGGTCGCCAGAATAATCAGCATCGCCACTTTGAAATCCCCGCTTTTCCTGTCGAATTTGAGGGTCGCAATGATGATGCGCCAGATCTCTTCCCTCATGAATGCAATGGCCGCAATCAACGTGCCTAGGTGAAGCATCACGTCGAATACCACCGGAACATCCATTTTCAGCAATATTTGTGCCAGTGCGAGATGCGCCGAACTGGATATTGGCAGCCATTCCGTGATCCCCTGCAGGACGCCCAATAGTATCGCTTGGATCAAATCGATTGCCATGCCCTATTCCCCAATCCGCGGTATTCAGCCAAAAAATTCCCGTGCCATTTTCATGCGTTCGCCAACCGTCTTCGTCCCGTATTTGTCCGGCAATTTGGTCACGTTAATGTAGCTTGCAAGTTCGCTCTTGTCCACCTGTGCGAATGCGGCAGCTGTTGATAGCGATGCTCCGTGCGCATAGATTTGCGTGCCCGCCTTGATCCTTGCTTTTATGACAATATTGGACTGGAACCTGCCAGCGGATTCGCTTACAGACTGGATCTCCGTGACCATCGAGCCCACAACCGAATAGAATGCGTCCTGGTCCCCATTCTTGACCTCCTCGATCGCGTTTTCAACCTGCGAACCGAACCAGTTGTAAAACTTTTCCCATTGCTTTGAGCCGGTGATGTAATGTTTTTCAAGGAATTTTGCCAATGCATAGCTCACAATGATCAGATCGACAAGTTTGCGGTCGCCCCTAAGGTATGCGATTTCCGCAATATCGCCCCCAAGCTCCTTTAGCTTGGCTATATCGTGCCTCCTCCACCACTTCTGAAGCTCCCCCAGCTTCCTTAGCAGCAAATCATCCATGATAATCAACAAAATGATTGCATGCGGAAGTTTATTATTGTAATTATTTGATAATCAAAGGGCAGATTCGTTTGTTTTTTGGATGGGTCCGTAGCTCAGCCTGGATAGAGCGTCTGCCTCCTAAGCGGCACGGCTTTCCTTAGGAAGGAAAAGCAGTGCCGGCACAAAAAGGAAGGGGATGGGAAGCCCCTTCCCGGAGCAAGTAGAAGGTCGTGGGTTCGAATCCCACCGGATCCGTTGGCACGGCTTTCCTCCGAGAAGAACAGCGTTCTTCGCGGCCGCAAAGAGCTTTCCTGCTCTTTTCGGTAGAAAGAAAAGTAGTGTTGGTGCAAAAGAAACAAATTGTGCAGGGGTGGCAGAGACCTCTGTTAAGGAGGCTGCAACTTGGTCAAATGCGCAGGGCTTAGGACCCTGTGCCTTAGGGCTGCGTGGGTTCAAATATCCGCGTCGGGGGAAGTATCCCCCTTGTGCGGATCGCACGTTCCCCCTCTTGGTTGGGGCGGATTGCGTTTATGAAAATCCCTCCCCCTGCATTTGACACAATGAGGGGGAAGTTTTCCCCTACTTGTGTCGCTTCTACCCCCTCTTTATTGTGAGGGCAAAGTAATCCCTTCCTCTGTTTTTTTTTCTTTCCAGCGGCGCCACCGCCGCTTTCTTTTGCAGGAAAAAGAAAGGGGCAAGGCAATCGGT
>JAZDKC010000082.1:0-8491 GCA_043803465.1 Microcaldota archaeon | reverse complement strand
GGAAAAACTGGGCATTCCGGTAATGCACGATGATCAGCATGGGACTGCCGTTGTTGTGCTTGCCGCCCTCAAGAATGCGCTGAAATTGGCGGGAAAGCAAATCGGGAAAATTAAAATCGTGATCAATGGCGCAGGTTCAGCCGGGACTGCGATCGCTTACCTGCTATTCGCTGCTGGCGCGAAGGACATACTGCTGTGCGACAAGAGCGGGATTGTGAACGATGGCACATTCGCGGATGAGCACCGGAAAAAACTGGTGGCAAGAGCAAATCCGGGAAAAAAACGGGGCGGTTTGAAGGATGCACTGATTGGCGCCGATGTTTTCATAGGGGTTTCTGTCGGCAATATTGTAACGAGTGAAATGGTTTCTTCCATGGCCCCCAAATCCATTGTGTTCGCAATGGCCAACCCGATTCCCGAAATCCTGCCCGAAGATGCAAAGGCTGCAGGTGCATTCATTGTCGGAACCGGAAGGAGCGACCTTCCCAACCAGATCAACAACGCGCTCGGCTTCCCCGGGATTTTCCGCGGCCTGCCGGACTCGCGGGCGAAGGGAATAAGCGAACGAATGCTACTATCCGCTGCTGATGCGCTGGCCGGATGCGTGGCAGCCGACGACCTCAGACCGGATTATGTAATCCCATCGCCGTTTGACAAATCGGTTGTGAAAAGCATTGCATTGGCAGTTGTTGGCGCATCCAAGAATTAGGCGCCTAAAATCCCCTCATTCCAAAGCCGTCATGCAACCAATAAAATCAGTTCCCCAGAATACCCGGCATCCTGCGCTTGTGCTCGCTTTTCTCGTGCAGCTCCCGGACCCTTGCGACCTTTACCTTGTCGAAATAGCCCCCGATTTTCTCCCAGTGCATCTTCAGGTCAAAATGGCAGGCGAGAATCCTGTCAATCTCCGAATAGCGCACTCCGAGTTCCCTCTCATCCGTCTGGCCTTCCCAAAGCCCTGCAGATGGCACCTTTTCAATTATGTGCTTCGGCAGCCCGCTCAGCTGGGCCATTCCCCAAACCTGTGTTTTGTACAATGAACCAATAGGCAGCAAATCCGCAGCCCCATCGCCGAATTTGGTGAAATACCCCAATAATATCTCTGTCCTATTCCCGGTCCCTATCACCAGCGCCTCATGCTCGTGCGCGAACGTATAAAGCGCAAGCATCCTTGTCCTCACGCGGATGTTCCCGGAGGCAATTCTTGTTAACGGCTTGAAGGTGTCCGTCAAAGTGTCAACCGCCCTCCTTATGTCGATTTTATTGTAATTCGCGCCGACCATTTTTGCCAGCTGCTGCGCATCCTTCTCATCCTGCGCATTCTGCACGTACGGCAGATGATACGCAAATACGTTCTTCGCTCCAAGCGCCTTCGCAGCCAGATAGCACACGAGCGCAGAATCGACGCCTCCGGATATCCCAAGGACCGCGGTTTTCCTGCTGCATTTCCCAAAAAAATCCGCAATTGAGGAAACCAGCGCCTTTTCATCAGATTTTGAAACCTGCAGCTGCTTCCTGATTTTCAGTTCCAGCCCGTTTTTGTCCATATCCGGTTTAGGCAAAACGTTATTATAAATTGTCGCAATTAAGGTAGTGGGCGAAAATATGGAACAACCCGGGCGCAAAAGGCCATTTGAGAGGAAGGGCGCATTCACGGAGGTTAACCGCGTCACACTAACCGAGCTGCTCACGCGCCATGGAATCACGAATCATGAAAGCGCAATTGATAGATTCGCGAAGGAGGAGGATTTCCATTACAAGAACCTGGATATGGGGAAGCTGGAACAAATCAAAAAGATGGTTCTAAGATATCGGGAGGTAAAACCCGGGGAACAATTCAAGATTGAAGAAAAGGGAGAGGCCCGACTTCCAAAAGCGCTGATGCTGAATCTCGTCAAGCAGACCTACTCACAGAACCGGCAGCAGCAACCCTCGAATATTACGAGAATATATGCGGAAATCGAGCGACGCAAACTAAGAAAAGTCGCATAAATTCGTATTATTTGCCGGCCAATTCTTCCCTATTCGCAAACAGGAACTCGTGCACAACGGCGGCGTCCTTTCCGAATGTTTTCCTGGCGAACTGCGCAATCTTATTTTCCGGGACGTTCCTCCCCTTAAAGTACATTTTTTGCATAATCCTTTTTATCCATACGTCCACTGGAAAAGCCTCGGTGAATCCGAGGGAGAAAAGCAGGACGCAATCCGCGACCTTCTCGCCAATCCCTGGAAGCATCATCAGGCCCCTTTTCGCATGCGCATAATCCATTTTCCGCAGTTTTTGGAAATCAAACCCGTTTGAAACCGCTTTCGCCGCATCAATTAAGTATTTTTCCCTGTATCCGAGGTTGCACGAAGCTAGTTTGTGCGGATCCGCATTTGCCAGTTGCCCTGCAGATGGGAACAAGTGGAACTTCTTCCCATCATACTCCACTTCATCCCCAAACTTTTCACTTAGGAAAATAACCATTTTTCGAATTCTCTTGATATTATTCATTTGGGAGCAGATGAAGCCGATGAGGCATTCCCAGGGCTCGAGCTGGCAGATCTTCACTCCCGAATATTTTTCATAGGAGAAGCGGATTTTCCGGTTCTTGATATACTTTTTCACTATCGAAAGATAATCGGCATTATAATTGAGAAGTGATTTTACCAAATCCGCACTGCCCCTATTCGGATATGTTTCGAATTCGATAATTTGGGGGCTTGGCTGCGAGATTTTAATGACGGAATTCGAGTGAATTATGTAATAATGGCCGTCTTCAACCGCATAATTGAAAATCTGGCCGCCCTCAACAGTGCGCTTCAAATCGAAATTGCGCGCCTTGATTCTCATAAGCCCGCTTCCAACTCGTAAAGATTGATCGCAGTCCCGACCAGCGTCCACACAGTGAGCGTATCGCCGCAAAATTTCACTTCCGTTGCATCCTTGGAGAGCAGGTATGTGCGGATTCCCTTTGAGAATGTGCCATGCGGGAAGCACCCGAATACGAATATGATTGGCGAATCGGTTTTTTCATCGATCTCTTTCTGCATGGTTTTTGCAAACTTCCTAAGCAAGAGCTCATCCCCGCTCTCATTGAAAAAATAGATTGAAGGGGCAGTTCCGGATTTTCCCAATGCATTCTGCTCGAACGCATTTTCAAACGAGATGTTCCGCTGGATCCTTATGAGGTCGGTAGATTTTCCAAAAAGCACCTGCTCCATGATGCCAACAAAGCGGTTATAGATCCTGGGCAGCCGGGTTTTTGGCGAAATCTCTAGCAGGTCGTTGTTTTGCGTATGCACGAAAACGCTTTCGATCATCCCCTGCTTATTTGCAATGGATTCCAATGCGGTCAGGAGGGAAAAATGGATTATGTCGGGCCTTCCCCGTTTTTCAAAATTTTGCAAGCCTTTCATCGGCAGGAAATGCTTGTTCGAATCCAGGATCATCTGGCCGGGTTTAAGATGGCGCTTTTTTGCCTCATCGGTTATGATCCCGTTTGTTTGCAGCCCGAGTGGAATCAGCTCCAAGGCGGTTTCGCTGAATACAATTGATATTTTTCTCATGTGAGCATTCACCTTTTGCGCTATTTATTCCTATGGTTTGAAAATGCGATCGATGCCTTCCTGGCAATTGCAAACCCGCCTTTTGCCCCAATCAGCAAATATGGCGAGAAATACCGCCTCACGAATTCATTTGCGGGTTTCTTGAATATCCCAAGGGGCGTTCCTTCCTGCATCACCCTCCCTGCATGCAAGACATATACCCTATCGGATAGGTAAAACGCCTCCTCCACGTCGTGAGTCACGTAAATTGTTGTGATTTTCAACTGCTTTTGCAGATTCTTCATCTCCTGCCTGATCCGCTCCTTTGCAACCGCATCCAATTCCTTCAACGGCTCGTCGAGCAAAAGCAGCGTGGGATGATATGCAATTGCACGTGCTATGGCCACCCGCTGCCTCTCGCCTCCGGAAAGTGAATTTATATTCCTCCTTGCGAATTTTTCCATTCCGACGGCTTTCAGCGCCTCATCCGCAAATTTCATGTCCATTTTCCGCATCTTGAGGCCGAACGCGACGTTTTCAAAAACGTTAAGGTGCGGGAAGAGCAGCTTTTCCTGGAAAACCATCCCGAAATTTCGCTTCTCCGCAGGCATATTCGAAACATCCTTCCCATCCAGGAGAATTTGGGAGCCATTCGGTGGAATGATGCCTGCAAGCATCTGCAAAATCGTGGTCTTGCCGCTTCCTGAAGGCCCAAGCAAGGTCACGAACTCGCCCCTGCTAGCATCAATCCTAACCCCAACTTCAAACTCGGGGAACTTTTTGTTGAGCGCAGCTTCCAGGAACATTCAATTCACTTTTTCCTCTCGTTGAGACAGCTCCAATATGACCGCAAAGACAATTGAAATGCATATTAATAATAGGGAATAGAAATAGCCCTCCGCGAATTTGTAATGCGAAAAAGCATCCAACAAGCTCATCGACATTGTCGGGTAGTTTTGTGAAAGGGACGAGAGGAGCGCTGTTTCGCCCATTGAAAACGCGAACGAGAAAAGGAAGGCCAGTGTGGCCGCCCTGATTGCCAAAGGAAAGCGGACATGAATCAGGCGCTGAAACGGGCCCGCGCCTAAAATTGCGGCGGCCGGAAGGTAATTTTTTATTGAGGCGGAGAAGGGCAATAATATGGCCGCCACGAGCGGGAGCGAAAGCATTGCATGCGCTATGGGCAGCAGGAACCAAGAGTAAGGCAGGTGGTAATACGCGACAGCCAGCACTGCGGGGGAGATCGCGAAAAACACCAGCAATTTCCTTGAGAGCATTTCCCCCAGCAAAAGCCAAAGGAACACGCATAATGCAGCGGACGCGAGCGCCAAAACTAGGGAGTTCGTGATGGGCTCGAGTGCAACCGGGGCAAATTTGGCTTTCAAGAACGGGCCGAACAGCACAGCTGCAAAAATCAGGAGATACGCGGCTGAAAGCACGTTTGCGATTTTATTCCCTTTCTTTCCCATGCCGGAAAGATGCCATGGCACAGTGCGCCATGCGAGCGCTATTGGAATGAAAATTGCAACCTGGAGAATCGCCAGGAATATGCCCTTGGAAAAATTGAAATCCCTAAAGAACGTCCTGAAAATCTCAACTTCGATCGTGGAATTTGCAACCCCCCCGAAAACCAATGGAATTGAGAAGCTTGTGAAGGAATAGGTGAATGCGACAAGGAATCCCGAAAATATCGCGCCCCTCAATGCAGGCAGCGTCACATAAACGAATGATTCGAATTTCCCTGCCCCGAGCACACGCGCAACGTGTTCGTAAGATTCAAGCGCACCCCATTTGACCGCGATGATCCTTGCCGCAAGGGGGAAATTGTATAGCGCATGCGCAAGCACAATCCCCTCCAAACCGTACAGGGAAAAAGGAAGCGGAAGGATTCCGTTCACCCCAAAAAGTATAATCAAGGAGAGGATCATCACCGGCTGGGGCAAAACAAGCGGCACAATCGAGAGGATGTGGAGGATTTTTGAGAAAGGCGTCCTTCGGATCAGCACGTATGCAAGCGGGAGCGCCAGAATGAGGGCAAATGAGGCGCTAAGGAGCGCCTGCAATGCATTCCCAAAAATCAGGCTTGTTGGAATTGGATAGAATTGGAAATCCGCCAGAAGCAAAGTCAGGGGCAAAAATAGGAATGCAATCAGGAATGCGATCCCGCCTAATTTGAAAATACTTCCTCCCAGATTTTTAGCCATTTGTCCCCCTCCTGAATTTCTGCCAAAGCTTCCGCGGGCATCTTCGAATTGAACGCGTCCGGCAATTTGATGCCGTTCCTTGCCGGATACATGTAGTTGCCCAGGGCGATTTCTTCCTGTGCATCATTCGAAAGCATGAATTCAACGAATTTTTTCGCGAGCTCTTGATTCTTTGCGCCCTTTGCCACTCCGACATATTCTATCTGCCGGTACATCCTCGGGAAAATGGCCGCCTTGTATTTCGTCGTGTTTTCATTTATGATGTGGTAGGCCGGGGAGGTTGAATAGGAGAGCACAATTGGGGCCTCGCCTTGCAAAAACAAATTATATGCTTCCGTCCAGCCCGGTGCGATTGTCAACAGGTTGGGCCTAAGCCTTTCAAGGTAATCGCGGGTTCTTTCGCCATATTCGCTTGCAACCCAATACAGGAACACCTTTCCGGGGGATGATGTGCGCGCGTCCTCAATAACGATTTTCCTGGCGTATTTTTTTTCCGTCAGCTCCTCCAGATTTTTCGGAGCATCGATTTTTTCCGAATCATAAACGAACGCAACATACCCCCAATCGAACGGGATGAAATGGTAATCCCCCGCGAAAAAAGAATCATTGATTCCTTTTGCAATCGGCCTGTACTCCTCAAACAAACCTTCTTTTCCAACTTTTTCCTTGAAAGTATTGTCGATGCCCAACGCCACATCCGCTTTGGGGCCGTTTTTCTCGAAAATCAGCTGGGACACCATCGCACCCACATCCCCCTTTGCAATCACATTCAGCTTGCAACCGCATTCCTTCTCGAATTTCGGGAATATTTTCGGCCCCAGCCCGTACTTGGATGCGATCCCGTCATATGTGTAAATGGTGAGCGTGCTTGTCCCATCAGGCTGCGTTGTTGGGGAAACAGTGGAAATTAACGCGACATTTTGGGTGCTTCCACTCCCCATCCACGACAATATGGCAGCACCGAGCAGCACAACCACTAATGTCAATGCTATTTTCAGTTCCATATTTCCCAACTGTGAGCAATTGTGGTGCAAATCGTTAAAAGCGGAATCGGAGGTTAAAGAACACTATATATATTATTCCATTTTTTCGAGAAGCGGGTGGATTTTTTTGATGTATGCAAGGGCGCTTTCGATGAATCCCTTCCCCAACAGGTGCATCCTGTGTTTCGGGGCGTGCTCTCCGAGAAATTCGTTGTAAATCCAATTCCCGATCAGCGAATTGTACGCAGGCCAGTATGCGGCAAGCGAATCCAAAATCACTTTCCTATCCGGATTAGGGTATTTTTTGAAATATGCGCCCAGGAATTTTTCAATTTGGCGCCCAGAAAGGAAATACTTTTTTTCCCATGATGTGGTGAACGGGGAGATCGCATTGCAAAGGTCGAATGCAGCCGATGAGTACATCGCCCAGCCCCAATCAATCGGCATTGCCCTGCCATTGGAAATCAATACGTTTTCCGGCGTGAGATCGTTATGAATGAGGCACAAGTAATCCTTTTCGGGCTTGTTTTCAATCAGGCGCCCGCTTGCATACGATGTGAATTTTGCGAGCGCCTCCAATTTTACGTTGCAGGAATCCTCCCTTGAGTGCCTGAGCAGGTACTCCGCTGGCCTTAGCACTTTGTAGTCGCAAATGTTGCTTTTTCCGTGCGTTTTTGAATGCAAGATATGCATGGATGCAGCGAGCAATCCCAGATCCTTCCCATAGTCAAGTTCCCTTCCCTCGAGGAATTGCTGGATGCTATATGGGAACTTTTGCCCTGCAATTGTAACAATGCCAAATGAATATACCTCCGGGGTAATTTTCAATTTTTTGATCCTGGACTCCAGCCGCTTCTCGTAATTCGCCTGTATGAAGACGGTCTGCCTGCTTGCGGGTGCAATGGCGAATTTGACGATGTATGGCTTATTTTGGGATGCCACCTTGACTGCCACATTGGAAATACCTGTGCGGAGCAGCTCCGCGCTCGCGCTGCCCTTGAAAAATGGCAGCCTTTCCGCATTTTGGGAAAGCAAAGTAGGCAATCGGTTCTCCATATGGGAATCCCGTTATACTTTATGCCGCTAGTGCGCCCTGAGCATTTCGCTCCTTGCTTGCTCGATTTGCCCCCTGATCATATCCTGCTTGTGCTTCAGGTTGCCGACTAGCGAGGCGGAATATTTCAGGACCATCAGGTTGTCATAAATCTCATTCATCTTCTTGAAGAAGTATTCGCCATCCTCCTTGTTTCCCTCCCTCAACGCAAGCTGGGTTGCCCTCCTCAATTCGCCCACAACATCCGCAAGCCCCGAGAGCCACGGCTTGTACTCCACATCCAGATCCTCATAATCCGGTATCTCCTTCCGCTTGAATATCGCGTCCAAAACCTTTATCTCCACGATCTCCTGGTAGCACTGCTCGGAAATATGCCCAAAATCCGGATCATGCTTCCTTAATTCCTTGATTTTCTCATCTATTAGCTTCACGAGCCGCTCCATCTCCTCGAAATCCTGCGTATGGATGCTCCTTATCGCCTTTGCGCAATCCCGAATTATCTCCCTCGAAAGCTTGAGCACCGCATCCTGGCTGTGCTCGCGCTCATCCAGCATCTTCGAAATTTTCAATACCGCCATGTGCAGCTTAGACTCCATATCAACCCCCCAATAGCTTAAGCATTTGAAATATATGTATTTTAATAGGGAGCTTAATAACTTTTGGGGTAAGAGAAGATGGCTATGATTGTGGTTTCCCTTGGCGGTTCGCTGCTATATGGC
>JAZDKC010000081.1:0-6509 GCA_043803465.1 Microcaldota archaeon | reverse complement strand
CCCAACGACTTTGCCCGGGCTGCCGCATAATCCATTTACTGCTTTTGGAACTGGATCCTCCTTTCCCCTAAGGCCTTTCACCTTCCCCTCGGCTGCATTACCGGACAAGAATCCCTTATTCCCGTTTTGCTTGAAATAGACAAACAGGTTCCGACGTCTATTCAATTCTTTGGCAGATAACTTAACGCCTGATTTTAGGAATACCGTCGCATCCTCAACATTATACGAGTGAATATACTCTTCAAAATCCGCCCCTATCCTTGAAGCGACCTCCTTGAACAGGTTCCTGAAACGGTATTCCGCCCCGCCCCAGCCGTCCTTAAGTTCCAAGCGTATTGCGCCCTGTTCTCTCATGAAAATTGCCAAATCCCGGATATTCCTGTCCTTGATTTTCCGGAGTATCTTTTCTTGCTTCCCCCAGATTTCCCCTTTTTCTTTTGCGATTTTCTCAAGAAATTGCTTAAATTGTGCCTTGTTCTTCCTCGCCTCCAAAACTCTGCGCCTAAGGAATGAAAGCACTGAGTTCTCGTCATACGTATTGAAATACAGTAGGGCGAATTTTTCGGAATGCGCCAATAACTCGCTATCGGATACTTCTCTTTTTTGGGAGAGCTTAATTAGTTCAGATTCCTCCCTTTGGAGGATGTCGGGCGTTGTTGAGGAAAATAAAAGAGTGTAGTTATTTTCCAGCTCCCTGCCCGAGTAATATTTTGCAACTTCCTGCTTTACTCTCTTTTCCAATAGGGGATAGCTCCTTCCACCTATAACCTTGAATCGCCCAATTACCGGAATGAACAGTTTGCAGTAGGAGTTAAATAATTCCAGCAATTTTCGGTTGGGAAGATTTTTGAGGGGCAGCTTGTTATACTCCCCAAAGAATTCGTCAAATTCATTCTTGCATTTAAGTGAATCTGAAATGAACTTATTCCGGTATTTCTCATCGAAAAAAAGCTTGCCCTCGATCGCAATCCGCCTAATTTCCTTTTCGGTGCTATAAACGCTTGCCAGCCCTTTCCTATCCTCAAAAAGAAGTTCGTTGAAATTTCCGGGAATTTCGGGGTGGTTTGTAAATGCGTCGAATACGAGGTTTGCCATCAGGCCGGAATAGCCTTCGCTGAACAGGTAATGACCGATTTTCCGCGCCATAATTAGTCTATAGTGGATATCAATAAAAACGCACTCCGAGGCTGTTTTTAAGGTAATTCGGGTAATATTTCATTTTAAAAAAGGGGAAAAAATAGGCCACTCGTTTTCTTTTTGTGGCGACACTACTTTTTTTTGAAAAGAAAAAGCCGCGTCAGTGACCTATCATGATTGACCTCTGGGATTCGAGACGGTGCTGCCTGAACTTGTAGAGCTCCCAGAAGTATGCCGCAGCGCCGAGTGCGGCTATTCCGGCAATTGGGATGCTGAACAGCAGGTAGATCCCGGCGATCGCCGAAATGACCGCGTAGCCCCTGAACTTGACCATCTCCTTCCAAATGTCAAGGAACCTTGCGATGTAATCCCACCTTGTCGACATCTTCAGGAACGGCTGCTTTGAATCGGCCAATACCGAAGACATCTGCACCGGCGGCATCATATCGTCGTTTTCGCTCATATTTTTTCACCAGTTACGCAATTTTCCCCAACGCACCCGCAAACCTGTTGTAAACTGCCCTTTCCTTCCCCACCGACTCCTTCAGCGGGTTGTATGCCTCCTTTCCGTCATTTTTTTGGCTTTGTTTTTTTTGCATTGGTTTTCACCGATTCCTTTCTCAGACCGTGCTTGTAAGCGTCTTTCCTTTCCACCATTCAACCGACCATGTCGAAGCGAGCTCCTTCTCGCTCCAGTAATAACCCACAAGGTACGCGAGCGCGCCTGCGAGGTAAACGTTGATTGTAAGGGCAAAAATCATGAGCGCGAACGCAAGCCATGACATGAAATACGCCCTGTAAATTGCCCCGACTGAGCCGTTCTTGTAATCCTCATCGAGCACATCGTTCATAAGCTCCACCCTCTTCTTCACGAAAAGAGAGTTGACCGGCTTCCCATCCGCCTGCACATCGCTTGCGGTCATTGGCACGTACATGGGCAATACCCTTTTCCCCTCGTTCTCGGGGATGTGGGTGATCGCCTGCGTGCTCCAGGGCCGGAGGTTGTCCGCATTGTATGGGTTTATCCCTTCCATCCTGTGCGTCATCCACGGCTCCCCTGCATGTGCATGATGGCCGTGCGCATGCTCGCCGCTATGAATGATGTGCTTGATATCCTCGAGCCTGTGCACGCGAATTGGTTTCCTCATTTTATTCACTTTTTCATCCAATTTTCGAATCCTAATTTTCCTTCCCATTCATTTTTTTCCTTACGCCTGCCCTGTAACAACCAAAATCAACGCATATGCAAGGCCGATTGCGAGCAGCGTGTAAACCTGCTGCTGGTTCAGGCCCATCATGCTCGCCCTTCCACCCATCCCATCCTCGTAGCTCGTTACCTCTATGCCGCTCCTTCCCTTGACCGGCTTTATGGGCGTCACTTCCTCGAGGAGTGCCATGAATTGCACAATCAGGCTCGAGCCCCTGAGTTTGATGTTATCCGCCATTTTTTTTCACTTTTTTATTTGGTTTCAATCCACTAATACTAAAGACCTGTATTTTCCGAATTTCGCATATACAAATTTGTCCATCCATGCGACGTTCCTGTATTTCGCACCAAGCATGATCATCAGCAGCCCGACCGGGGCGAATACGCTTAGCATCAATATTCCGCCTCCAACGAGCAAAATTGCAAATATCCAAAACCTCTTGTTGTCACTCCAATACGCGATATACTCGTTGAGGTAATCCCAACGGGTCTGCGCCCTCATATTGGCCCTTACTTTCGGGTCCACTTCCACATAAGCGAAGGATTTCATCGGAAAATTTATCCCCGGCGCCTTGCCCGCGGCGTCGCTCCTGGCCATCCCTACGACGGCTTCCTGATGATGCGGTAAAATGGTTTCGACCATGTTTGATTACCCCTAAGTCCCCTCTAATAGCCACCTGTGCCTTGGCTGCTCAATTGCCATGAAAGTATAGAATTTGTATTTTCCGTAAAGATAGCCGGCCCCCAGGCCTGCGATCCCTGAAAACAATATATTGTATGGAAGCAAGAGCAACGCAGCTCCGGCCAAAACGTAAGTGCCCGCCCTTGTAGAATTGTAAAGCACCCAATGCGTGATCTTCTCATTCATGAACTCCTGCCTTGTGACCACTTTCATGACTCCAGTTCCCTTCTTTGAAGAGATGTCTGTTGGCAGGAACATCGGAGTGACCTGATAGTCCTTCTTTGGGGCCTCATGCGCAATCATGCTAGGCCCGACATGCTTCAACTGTGAAATGGTCATTTTGTTCATACTTACGCACTGCTATTATTATGATCAAACTTCTATATATACTTATCGGTAGTAACATTCTATATAGACAATTGTCTAATTAGCATCTGCAGTACTATGTTTGCCCGCAGTAATGCGGTAGTGATTGGAAAGATTGTAAAGAAGCATTAATAGGCATCAATATGGGTTAAAATAGGCTATTAATTGCTTAGAATCTTAAAATAAGGTATAATTAGGCGTTTGCAATCTGAGATTCGAGCCTAGTCAGCCGGCGATCCATCCGGTCAAATTTTTGGCTAAGAATCCGAAGTTGGTAATTTATCTGCTTGAAGTTCTCATTGGTTGTTCTCTTAAACTCGCCAAACTCTCCAAGCGTATGTTCTATCCTGAACATGTTTATCCCCATCCCGGCAAGCACTGTGATTAGTAGCTGATCCTCGGTGGGGCTGTGGCCGGTGAGTTTCAGGATAAGCATTATTGCAGCTGCGGCAAAAACTAGGATTGCCAAAATAGTAAGGAATGCATCTATAGGATCCCTGCCGAGGAAAGCCAATATCTTTTTCATTTCGTTCCGCCGCCTAAAAACAAATAGACCAATAGCAAAAAAACTACCAAACCCATCAATGCCATTAAAATCCTATTTGCGATTGTCATGAATAATGCTTCTCAGAACTCCCTATTAATTCTTTGGTTGATTCAAAATCAACTGCCGGTTGCATCCGCAAAATCAGGCTGTTTTATCTCCCAGTTAACCCCTTCGTGTTCTACGCGTTTGAGTCGGTTTTCCCTTCCCCTTTCGAGTTTGCAGTTTCTTCAGTATTTGCTTCCCCTTTCGTTTCGGTTTTTCCTTCAGCTTTCGCCCCCTTTTTCCCGATCAGCTCCCCTAGCAGGAAGTCAATCTCCCCTCCGGTCGAGGCCTCCTTCTTCTTTGCTCCCATCAATTTCTCTATCTTTTGCGCATCATTCGTTTCTTTTGCTTCATCGCCTTCCTCTTCCTCGTCCTCCGCATCCCCCTTCCTAGGATGCTTTTTCTCCCATTCCTTCAAATCCGACTCCCAGACTGTTTTGTTTTTCTCCAGCGTCATCATTGCCGTTTGGTAAAATTCCGGGGTGATTATGCCCTTCATCATCTTGTATTTCAGGTTCTCCTCCTGCTTTGGAAGCATCTGCAAGTTCCTCCTGAGTATTTTTCCCTTCCTCCTCTCCATCCTCCTATTATTGACTACTATCCCCGTTGCAATCAGCACCAAAACTATTGTAATTGCAATAAATACCCAGAACAAATCCTCATTCTTCCTGTCCGGAACCGTCATTTTGGCCATTACCGCCTTCTTTCCCTTCTCGAGCATCAGCACTACTGTCCCTCCCTCCTTGTCCGAATTCCTCAAGGTGATCTGATACTCCCCAACAGCAGGCGGGCCAATTGAGCACCTTAAGCCCCGATCGCTCCCCTCATACCCCACATTGCAAAAACAAGTGGATTCCGAATCCTTGGGCGGTTTGCAGCCTATCAATTTCTCATCCAGCGGGCTGTTGCTGTCCGTTTTGATCCCAACAAGCACCTGCTCATCCCCTGTAATGATTTCCGGATCCGTCGCATACTCCTTCGCATTGATTGCATTGCACGACTTCTCCTCGCATTGCTTAGCAAGTTTCGCATCATATTCCCTTGTTTGCCGCACCTCGTTGACTGCATGGGGTGCATTCTTGATTGCTGTTGCAGGCACAGTCGGCTTCGGCGCTTCTATCAGGCTTGGGTCTATTCCGCACAAGCCCGCATCAGTTGTCCACTCATACTTCCCCCCCACTTTGGCGCAGAAATAGCTCTTTCCGCCGCATGAATACGGCTCTTTATGGCATTTGTTTGCCTCGTTGCACTCTATATCTTCGTATTCGCAACTGCCTGAAAATTCATCCGTTGCCTGGCAGCTACCTCTTGGTTTCAAAACATCGCCCGAGCACTGCGGTACGCATTTCGTGCTATCCTCAATTGCATAGCAGCCGCCTTTTGTGGGGTTGCAGAGCGGAATCATGCAGCCATAAGCCGGGCATTCAGTTGTGTTCCCCTGCACGCATGTCCCATTCACCTCCTGATAGCTCACCCAGCTCCTGTTGCTGTTCGTGCATTGGTTCATTCCGGAGCAGGAGTTGGAGCCTGCTGAAAGGGTCTGGAATGTGAGAGTGCCTGATGCCGGATGGGTTGTGCAGCTATCCGTGCAGCTCTGCACGATGTATTTGTATGCCTGGCCCGGAGTCAAACCCTGCAGGGTAATGCTGTGCGTCTTGGTTTTCGTGTCGCTCTTGATTGGAGTAGCCGAAACGCCCGTGATTCCGAAATAAACCCTGCTGTCCGAATCGATGTCCGTTTCCCATTTTATGATCGCGCCCTCCATCCGCGAGATTACCGATGGAGCGACCGTTATTTTCGGCCCCCTGCCCGCCGACTGCATGGAAACGGTGATTATTTTGTAGTTGTTTGCCGCGTTGCTCTCCACCCCGTTCAGGAAAATCAGGCGCGCCTTCAATTCATAATTCCCTTCCGGTGCACCTGCCGTATTCCATTCGAACGTGTCCGTCCATGTTGCGCCTATTGCTATCGGGATGTATGTTTTCGTGTACAGCTGGTACGATCCATTCGTGCCTGTTGCCGTGACATTCGCATCGAACCTCTCATCCACTCCGCCGTTGTTCCTGACCTTTACGGTGTAGAACTCCCTGTTCCCCTGCGCGATCACTATGGGCCCATCAATTGAAACCATCTCCAAATCCCGGTAGCTTGGAGGGGGGGCTGAGGGGCTTGCCGAAGGGGAAGCCGCTACGGACGCGGACGGCGAGGCCAACGGGTCAACCGAAGGGCTCGGCGACGGCACCGGAATTTCCAAGGTTGCGAATGAACCTATGGCGGAGTTGCACGGCTCAGTAAAATCAAGACGGCAGGCAGTGATGTTGTAGAAATAAGTCGTGTTGTCGACCAATTTATCGAAACCATAAGTCACATCCGAACCGGTAATCTGTTTAACAAGCGAACTCGTATTCAAATTAGCAGGCGCTGTGCCTATTCTGATTGTATGGTCGCATGCATATGGTGCCCCATTATACTGCAATGTCTGGTACCTGAACATTACCGTGTTGGTTGCCGGAGTGATTTGGAGGTTG
>JAZDKC010000080.1:0-4814 GCA_043803465.1 Microcaldota archaeon | reverse complement strand
CTGGAGCCGGATGTATGCGATGGATTTGGGGCCTGCAGAGGCAGTAGTCAATTTCTTCTCGCAGCCATGGGCAATTGCCGCTTACATAATGGTAATGCTCGTCCCGAATTTCTTCTTCAGGGTCTTACCGGGCTCGTTGGTTTACTTCGTTGTCGGGATCATATTAGTACTCGCACTGAAATCAGGGTTGGCTTGAGGTAGAATGACATGGTAGACATAGAGGAGATGGGGCCGTTCTTCATGCTTTTCGTAATGGCAATCATCATCCTGAACATGCATCTCGGCATTTCATACTCGGACATGCTCATGCCCTTCAGGAGCATTACAGGCAACCCCGCGTTCTTCGGGGTTGATTCGGTCCTCCTGCTCTCCGCAATCATCATTTTCGGCGAGAAATACTGGCACAGCATAGGCTGGCTGGTGACATTCGTATTCGTATTCGGGCTCATCTGGATACTTGGGTAGAGGGGAAAGGGCGAGGAAGATGCGGATCCTTTGACCGATTCGCAAGGCAAATTAAAGGGGGAGCGTGCGATCCGCACAAGGGGGAATATTCCCCCGCCGCGGATGTTTATAAAGCTTTATAAATCCCCCAAGAGTTAAGCTTAAATACCTGTTTTGGATAAAAAGGGGGCGATCTTTGAATGAAGAAGGGAAAGAAAAGGCGCAAGATTAACATGTCCTTCAAGGTGGAGAACATCGTCGCATCCGCCAATCTGGAGGTGGAGCTGGACCTATTCAACATTGCAATGGAAGTCGACAACGTGGAGTACGAGCCGGAACAGTTCCCGGGCGCAATAATGCGCTTGAAGGAGATCGGCACCACTTTGCTGCTTTTCAAGAATGGGAAGGTCATCTGCTCTGGAGCGAAGAGCGAGAAGCAGATCGAGCAGTCAATAAAGAGGGCTGTTGAGCTTCTTGAGGACTTCATTAACTAAAGTGATCATCATGGCAATCAGCAAAACGGGAGTTGCATCCCTCCTGCTCGGGATATTTTTGGTGGCGGTTACGGCTTACTTCGGCTTCCCGGGCGCAACACTTTGGGCAATCATCGGCTCGACGATTCTCGGCGGCCTCATGCTGCTCGGATTGTTCCTGATGCTGATCGGCGCGCTCATGCTCGTGATCTGAATTTTATTAACGTAAAGTTCGCGAAGGCGACCCGCATTGGGTTCCTATTTTGGATCATGTTAGTTCAGCCTTCCGTTGAGCTTTTCCCAAAACTCACTTCTTTTTTATTGTTGCGTTTCATGAATACCCCTTGCGGTACCCATGCATCTGCTCATAGTTGAATTCGATTCCCATTCGAAGCACTTAAGTGACCTGAAGCAGGAGCTCCATAAGCGATTTGGGGTGGCTGTCAGCGCGCACCATTCCCTGATGCATTCGGATGCTTTCATCCCCCAGAAGCGCAAATGGGATGCGGAGAAAATACTCAATCAGCTGCAATCGGAGTTTTCAAGCACTCGTGAGGGGAAATTCATGGTGCTTGCGCTTGTCCCGTACGATATTTTCGCGGATGCGCTGAATTTCGTGTTCGGGCTTGGCGAGCGCGGCGGCAATTTCGCCGTGATCTCATATTTCCGGCTCGACCCTGCGCTCGGGAACATGAAGGATGAAAAGCTGTTTCGGGAACGGATTGTTAAGGAAGCAGTGCACGAGGTGGGGCACATGATGGGCCTCGAGCACTGCCGGAACAAGAGATGCGTAATGACTTTCTCGCCAAACCTGCTGTTTGTGGATAAGAAAACGCCCGAGTTCTGCGAAAGGTGCAAATTCCTCCTCTGAAAAAAAACTATTGCTGAAGAGGCGGGTTTTTGGAATATGCTGGGAAATAAACTACCAATCACTCATTGCAACATTCCTTTCCCCTTCAATTCAACAATCAGAGCTGTAGAATTCCTCGCGGAACGATATGGGGAAGAGCGAATAATACCTCCTCAGCGTTTTCGTGCAGTACGTGTTGGCTCCGGGCTGCGGGGTATATCGCATGGAAATGTCCATTTCTATGAAAAATTTGCCTTCCTTCTCCTCGTATTTAACTAGCTTGTATGCGGCTTTTTCCCCGTAAGTTGTTTTCGCATCCTCCAGTATGAACCGCTCGACAGTTTCCCTGTCGAGCTGGGTTCCGGACTGCCTCGGTATCAGCGAATTGAATAGCAACGCAAACAGCAGCACTGCTACCAAAACAGCAATCTGGCGCATTTTTCCCCCCTAAGTAGTAACCGGCGAGTTTATTTAAAGGTTTTCAGGCGTTGCCTTTGAAACTACTGG
Source organism: Microcaldota archaeon (assembly GCA_043803465.1). Taxonomy (GTDB): domain Archaea; phylum Micrarchaeota; class Micrarchaeia; order Norongarragalinales; family SBBD01; genus JACRGC01. The sequence continues at coordinate 2,540 of JAZDKC010000080.1, read as the reverse complement.
CGGAATATTCCCGGAATCACCGGACGCCGGCGTCCAGGGTCGGTTACACTTTGATAACAATACTAACAGCTGGAGCTGCGATTTATCATTACAAGAAAAGGGCGGCGGTGTAAAGCAAAGGTTTATATTTATTGTTAATGTAGATTAACATTAATTCTACTTTGCGGTGATCGACATTAACGAAAAAATTAGGCGGCTCCTGCTCATATACAACCCATTCTGGAAAAGCCCACTTGAATTGAAGTATAAGGAGAGGCGGATTTACCGGGAAATCAAGGATCGCCTTTTGGATAAGCAGGTAATTTCCCTCTGCGGCCTGCGCAGGGTAGGCAAAACGATGATCCTTCGGAAGATAATTTCGGAGCTTATCTCCGGGCATGGGGCGGATTCGGTTTTATATTTCTCCTTTGATGATTTCTCGCAGCTCGAATTATACGAAATCATCGACGAATTCGAATCAATCCATGGCCATCCTCCCCGCTTCCTGGTTTTTGACGAGGTGCAAAAGCTTGCGAACTGGGCCGAGAAGGTCAAGATCCTTTATGATGCCGGCAAATACAAGATCTTCGTTTCAGGCTCGGACTCGCTCTTCCTTAGGAAAGGCAGCAGGGAAAGCTTGGCAGGAAGGATATTGGAATATGAAGTGGCCCGGCTCAGCTTTTCCGAATACCTCGATTTTGTTGAAAAGGGCCAATTGGCCAAAAAACCTCTCTTGTACCAAAAGGAATTGGAAAAGGAGTTTGAGAAATATCTCTTCACCGCAGGCTTCCCGGAACTCGTCGGCGACACAAGGGCCGATTTTGTGCGCCAATACATCCAAACCGCCATCCTTGAGAAAATCCTATTCATCGATATGCCCCGCATTTACCCGATCGACGACCCCCAGCAATTGAAATCCATTCTAGAGATATTGGCCGATAGGCCCGGGATGATTGTCGACGTCACGTCCTTTTCAAGGGAACTTGGGATCTCACGGCAGACGCTTTCAAAATACCTCGGATGCCTTGAGATGGCGCACCTGGTCATAAAACTGTACAATTATTCGCGGAACAAGAGCACTTCGGAAAAACGGCTCAAAAAATATTACCCGAACTTCCTATCCCCTGCATTGCTGGAAGGGAAGGATGGGGCGTATTATGCCCAACTGGTGGAAAGTTGCTGCGCGATAAACACCAAAGCAGGGTTTTTCTGGCGCGATAAATACAAAAACGAAGTCGACCTGGTTTTGCAGGAGAGAGGGGAAACCATTCCGGTTGAGGTGAAATTTTCACGTTCGCATATTGATGCCCCCGGAATATCGAAATTCGCAGCAAAATTCAAATGCAAGCAGGGCTACGTCCTGACGAGGGATATGCATAAGATGGGCAAATCGGGATTGGAAATCGAATGGCTGCCCGTGTTTGAATTTTTATTGAAATACTAGTTTTCGTGTGCGGCAGGGTTCATGCGTACCGGAAAAGCTCCTCAACGATACCATACGCCCATGACTATATGCGCCAGCCCAAACCTTTTCATGAAGCCGCATTTTTTTATACGGTTGCCTGCCGTTAGCAATAAAATCCAAATGGGTCTGTGAGCGACTTTTCAAAAGATCATCGAAATAATATATATATATGGAGGGATTAACCCTATCGTGATCCTTATGCTGAAGAATGCCTTAATCTTGCTGCTGTTTTCCGCCCTGTTCGCAAACGCGGCTACCTACTATGTCGACAAGGATTCCCGCGGCGGGCCTTGCAGCGATTCCAATGCCGGAACATCGCTTTCCTCGCCCTTGTGCACAATCCACCGCAGCATTGCGGTTGTCCAGTCTGGAGATACCGTTTACGTGCGATTCGGCACTTATAATGAGATTTCAAACATCCTCAACCCCAGTGGTTCAGTTGATGTAGGGACGCTTTACATAACAAAATCCGGCTTGCCTGGCAGGCCATTGACTTTCAAGGGATATCCGGGCGAACCCAAGCCGATCATAACTGGCTACATAAACGGCCAGCCCTACATGGCTCTTGGCGCGCATCCGCAGGGCCAAAGCAACATCGTGATCGAAGGATTCGAGTTTACAAAATTGTACATGGGCGTGTGGTTCAGTGTCGGCCATAATATCACCATCAGAAATAACTTATTTCATGACAACAAAGGCAACAGGAACAACAATAATTTCGGGGCAGTTGCGATATTTTTCAATGGTGACGGCGAGGCAACCGGCATTGTGATCGACAACAATACCATGTACGACAATATCGACGGTTCAGGAAGCTGGAACAGCGGCGGAATCTGGGTTTACAGCTGCAATGATTGCACGTATTCAAATAACGATATTTCCCTCTCGCCAAACGGGATAAAGCTGAAAGGCGAGCCATATGACAGCAGCCACAACGGAATGATCAGCAACAACCTGATTTATGGCAATGTCATCCATGATGTTTACGATATTGGCATCGGAGTTGTCGGCGAAAGAGGTACCCCCACAAGGCTTGTAAATGTAACTGTATATGGGAACATAGTCTACAATGCTTCGGGAAACGGATACGATGTGG
>JAZDKC010000079.1:0-12203 GCA_043803465.1 Microcaldota archaeon | reverse complement strand
ACCAGGGAGCGCATTCCTAAAACCCTGGAGTAGTTGCAAAGCTGAGCAGCCGGGATCCAAAAACGCCCGCTGTGGAAACCGGAAGCCCGATGGAAAAGCAGTTCATTAAGGATTCCGCTCTGCAATCGGGTAACCATCGGGGAGCGCTATTTCTCAAGAATCAGGTAAATCCTCCTTTTTCTTGCATTATTCTCATTGTCAACCTGAACCGCCGTCTTAAAACCGGCTGCTTTGAACTCCTTTCCTGCGAGCATCATCTCATCCTCGCTCTTGGGGTAGAATTGGATGAGCGCCTTTCCGGCTTTCTTGAGCACCCGGTAAAATTCGGAAGCTGTTTTTTTAAGGTCGCTCTTCGCAGAATAATCGGTTCTCGAGCTGACCCACTGCAGGGCGGAGATTGAGACTATTCCATCAAAAGTAGAGTTTGGGAACGGAATATTCCGCATATCCCCGAGTTGAACTGCAAGGTGTTTTTTCTTTGCAATAGCCAATAATTCCTCTGAAACGTCGATTCCTGCAACCTCATAACCGAGCTCCTTTAGAATCTCCATCCCCAGGCCGGTGCCGCATCCGACATCGAGTATCTTGGAGTTCGGGGGGAATTGAACGAGCTGCAGGCCGCGCAGCAATATTTTCTCCTGAATGTGCTTAATGGCGTTTTTCTCATAATTTTTGCCTTCCTGCGAGTAGAACATTTCGGCATTTCCCGCGAACTTCTCCTCCGGCCGCTCCTTCTTGACCTTCCAGCCCATAAAACCGGAAGAACCATGAACTTAATGGAATAATAAGCAATTCGGTGGAAAATATAATTATGAATTCCATTCGCAGCAGTTCGAGGAGGAAAACGCTTTGGCGGGATTGTGAAGTGGCAGACACGCCATGGAAGAAAACGAGGGGGATAATGCTGAGGAGGGAACTGGAGAAGCCTGTCCTGTTTGTTCTGGATTACGAGGACAGGATGAGGGCAGCAATCCACTCGTTCTTCTGCCTGATCAGATTTGATGCGGTTTTCCTGAATTCGAGAAAAGAAGTTGTCGATATCATCGAGAACATACCCGCTTGGAGAATTTACATCGCACCAAAGAAGCCGGCGAAATATTTCATTGAATGCAAAGCCGGCGAAGCAAGGAAATTGGGGATAAAAATCGGGGAGAGGCTGGAGTGGCAAACAATATAATAATTTAGGTTTAACCATATTATCGGTGAGAGCATGGCTGAAGAGATCGAGCATCCTTTATTCAAACGAGATTTAATACCGAATTATGGAAGCATAAAAGGAACTATTTTGTCAACAACTCGCAAGTATTTGGTGGAAAAGGGGCCAGATGGCAAATCTCTCGTGACGAGAATTAAGGAAGGGGAATTTCATAAGGGCACGGAGCTTGATGCGGGAAAATTGGATGCGGAATTGGAAAGGTTCAGGGCGGATGCCACGGTCCATGGCCGAGAAAGCGGAATTCTTGAGAGGAAGATGATTGGGGCAGTCACATATTGGCTGCATTCGGGGGATGCGAACCTCCATCCCCGCGTAACCGATGTGCTTATTCACCTCATCGGCCGGGTCCCAGCCGATCATTATAAACCAAACTGGAAGGAAAAATTGAAACAGACATGGACGGCGTTGCATTATACTTTCAAAGATGATATAGAAAATGGCGGAAGTCTTTACACCGGGAAACCGTACGAAGTAAGTGCGAAGCACTATCAATTAACAATGAAAAAGCTGGAAGCACTTTCCAGATGAAGTCTTTTGGGATGTATCAGTGCCTGAACTCCACCTGCGCCGGATCCTTGAGGAAATCGAACAATTTCGGGTTCTTCAGGAACATTTCGTAATTCCTGCCCTCATCCAACTGCATTCCAATTGAGGGGTTTATAAGCCTGTTGAACTGCTTTGCAGGCAGCTCCTCCATCGGGAACTGGTGGTAATTCGGGTTCTTCTTCTTCTCATTGCTAAGCACGAATATCGCAGCGCCGTGCTTTTGCCTATATAAAATATATTCGCTCTTGAAATTGCCATACACCAGATTGTCCATCACCAAAGGCTCGGTAGCTGACGGATTGATCGTCACATGCCCGAAATTCGGCGGCACGAGCACCTTGTCTCCGGCTTTTGCATGCACCAAATATACCCTCGTTACTTCGTTGCTTACCATGCTCTGCCTAAGCTGCACAACATAAATCGCCTCGCCATGCAATACCTCGTAGAGTTCGGGGTAGGTCAATTTCTGGGTTGCCAACTCGTGGTAATGCCCGTAGGTTTTGTTGAACTCCGGGCCTATTTTAAGCGGAGGCAAAACAGTTAGGTCGTAGCGCATGCCTGAGTTTTGGAATAATGCTGCGTCTTCAGCCCTTTTGACATCCCGGAACATGTAGTAAAGCGGCTGCTGGGAGTGCAAATTGAACGCGGCCTGCCGGTCGTAGACAACATCCAGCATCTGCCTGACTGTGCGCACATCCGCCCTGTGGGGCTGCGACTGCACCAGCAATTCATACTTCTCGGTAAGCTCCAGTTCCAGCGGGGGATTTTCAAGTTTCATATTATCACTTCATTCAATAAAACGGGCTCAGGGGGAATTACCGCCTTGCTTTTCTTTTAGAAAAAGAAAAGCGTATGGCGCCGCAAAAGAAAAAATTTTTGATTTGAATATCAATAGTGTTTCTTTGGCACGGAGCCACCGCACCTTTCTTTTCTACCGAGAAGAGCTTTTCTCTTCGCGGCCTCAAGAACAAAGTTCTTGCGGGAAGAAAGGGGCAAGGCATTTGGACCCCCGACCTACAGCTTAGAAGGCTGTCGCTCTGTCCAGGCTGAGCTATGGGCCCATTGCTAATGTAAGGGTTAGTTAAAATAAAAAGAGTGCCTTTTGGCTCAAAACACGATTCCAATGCCTTTCAGGAGAGCGGAGAATGCCCCGAAGTTGGTGTAGAGCTGCATCAGCCCGACTGCAAATGCAAGCAGCGCAACCAGCCTCAGTTTCGGGTATTTGATCCAGATCAGGTAGCCAATTCCTGCAGCAGGTGAAATGATCGCCCAAAGCACCAGCAGCGTAAGTTCCTTGTCCGCAAAAAGCATGTCGAACTGCTCTGCTAAGGATCCGACTGCTGAAAAGTCGTACCCTTTCATCTGCAATAGGCTCTTTTTGTTTCCGAACGGCGATATGATGCGAACCAGCTCCTAGTGATTAATTTTTTAGTGGGAAGATAGCTAATTTAACGGCGTATATAAATGTTATCCCAAAATTCCAAATTTACGAGGGAAAAAATCAACTAATAGTGTAAGGAGAAAAAGGAAAACACAATCAAAAAAGAGTTTTAATATTCGGAAATCGTGTGGTCCGTATCGTTCAGAAGGACGATCCGGACTTTCTTGTCCTTGATGTCGATCACGTTCACGCACGCATTGTTCTGCTTGAACACAGCGACGCGGTCAAGGGGAAGGCCGATCAGGGACGCAAGGATCACGCGGTTCGTTCCGCCGTGCGCAACAACTGCTATGGTGTCTTCGGGATGCATTTTTAGGAGCTTGTTGATCACTTTCATCGCCCGTTCCTGCACGTGCGTCCAGCTTTCCCCGCCCTTTGGCACATAATCCATATCGGTATAATTGATTTGCGCCAAAAGCCGCGGCTCCTTTCTCTTGGCGGCCTTGTAATGCACGCCTTCGAATTCGCCGAAGTGCCGCTCTTGCAGCTCTGCAAAGGTTTTGAGCTTCAGGTTCGGATGGTATTTCAAGACCGCTTTAGCGGTCATTACCGCCCGGGTCATGTCACTTGAGTAAATCGCATTGATTTTCTCATCCCTAAGCCTGCGCGCCAAATCCTGCGCCTGGTGCATGCCGTGCTCCACGAGCGTCGTCTCCAGACTGCCTTGGATCAGATTCTGGAGGTTGTATTCAGTCAGGCCATGGCGGATGAGGAGCAAGCGGGTCATATTATCACTATTTCGCCGAAACTATCTTGACTATCTGGTTGTGGTGCAGCTCCGAATCCTTGCTGATGCGCATCTTCTTCTCCGCATCAAGCGCATAGAGCATGTGCGAAGCGAGGTCGGTGTGGATTTTGCCCGCAAGGTCCCCTGCTTTTGCGCCCTTCCTTAGGAGCACTGCGTCCGGCAGCACCTTCCCGAAATGGTTGGAAAAATGCACCTCATCCTCCACAGGGTAAACCACGATTTGGGAAAGCAGGTCAAATGCGCAATAGTTGATGAGCTCCTGCACGCCCGTAGAACCGTACTTTTGGATCACATTTGACTGGAATTTCAGGAGCGCGTTTTTTAATGCGTCAGGCAGATTTTGTGCAACGATCTGGAAATCCTTTCCATCGTATTTGATAAGCCCTTTTTCCTGCGCCTTCCTAAGCGCGAGTTCGGTATCCGCCGAGATGGGAAATATCTTGTAGTTTGGGAATTCCTCCCTGAGTTTTTCGATGTTTTCCAATCCATGCTCCGAATCGATCTTGTTTGCAGCGATCACTATTGGCTTGGTCCTTTGGCGGATTATTTTCGCAACATCCAAAAGCTGCTCCTTTTTCCACTCCCAAAAGATCTCATCCAATTCGAGTTCCATTACCGCATGGTTCAAATCGTCATATGTGATCCTTAGGCCTGAAAGCAGGCCCACCAAATCAACTATTTTTTTCATCTTCGCCTTTTGGGCGTTCTTGCGCAGGACATCGGCGTACCAATGATCGAGCTCGCTTTCAATCAATGCCACGTCATTGACCGCGTCATGCGTGCCAGGCGGGCAAATGTTCCCATTATCATCAGAGCCTCCGGATGCATCGGCAACAAGGATTGCGCAATCCGCGGCAGCAACATCGGCAAGGAATTGGTTCCCCATCCCCTTGCCTTCATGCGCGCCTTCGACCAGGCCCGCTACATCCAAAACGTTGATGGGAATCCTTCTGACTCCATTCTCGCATTTGCTATTATTTGGATTGCACTCCTTTTGCAGATGCAGATGCGGGCATTCTGAGCTCGCAAATGCAACGCCCTTGTTCGGATCAATAGTGGTGAAGGGGTAATTGGCAACAGCCGCATTCCCGGAAGTGAGCGCATTGAATAGCGTGCTCTTCCCCTTGTTCGGCAGCCCGATGATCGCGATAAGCATGTTGATTTCAACTCAATTATGAACGAAAGGGGCATATGGAATAAACCCCAATCCAATACAATTAATTTCCTTGCCCGCCCCCCCCCAACAATTATAAATCTCCGTCTTATTTATTTGACGGGGAAGGTTTTTATGGAAGCGCATCTGATCCGGCGGAACATTTTGCTGCTCATAGTGCTTTCGCTTGCGCTTATGTTCTCGTTCTATTTCATACTCGGCCACTGAGGAATCGCTTATGCTTTTGAACCGGAAATATGCGCCGCAGAATCTGAAGGAGGTTGCGGGCAACGAAGATGCAAAAATAGAGATCCATAAATGGGCATTGGAGGCGGAAAGGAGGAAGATGCAGCCGCTGCTCATCCATGGCGGTGTGGGGGTTGGGAAAACAGCCATTGCAATGGCGCTTGCGAAGGAGATGGGCTGGGATGTGCTCGAAACGAATGCATCCGACCTGAGGGATGCAGAAATGCTAAGAAAGGTCTACGGCGCAGGCGCAGCTAGTTCCGGGCTATATGGCAATAAGCGCATGATCCTGATTGATGAGATTGATTCGGTTTCAGATAGGCAGGAGTTCGCAACGCTTCAGGAAATCATCAAGCAAAGCTCGCAGCCAATCGTGCTGATCGCAAACGATTTGTGGAACCCCAAGATAGGCGCATTGAGATTCGAATGCAAGCAAGTGGAGCTGAAGAAGATCAATTCCGCCAGCATCAGGAAAAGGCTCATCGAAATTGCGGGATTGGAGAACATGAATGAGGGGGGGAAGGCGGATCAGATTGCAAAAAATGCATCGGGGGACATCAGGGGCGCACTCAACGACCTGCAGGGCACTTACGATATGGAAAGTTTCGATGCGGAGAAATTTGGAAGGGATAGGGACGAGAAGATCTTCGATGCGGTAATGGCTGTTTTCAAGACCATGCACTACTCGACCGCAATAAAGGCAGGGGAGCACTACAACACCCAGGAATCCGACATGCTCATGAAGTGGATCGAGGAAAACATCCCCCTCGAATACGAGAAGGACGCGGAAATTGCGGAGGCGTTCAACTGGCTCTCCAGGGCCGATCTGTTCAGGGGGAGGGTGATGAACCGGCAGCACTGGGGATTTTTGAAATATGCGAATGCACTTTCAACTGCGGGAGTCGCCCTCAGCAAGGCCGGCACTTACAGGAAATTTTCAAGGTACCAGTTTCCTTCCTCCATTAAAATGTTGGGGAAAACCAAGAAAAACAGGGCGCTGCTAAAAGGCATAAACAAAAAGGTGGCGGCCAAATTGCACGTGTCCGTAACGGATGCGGTCGCGGCAAGCTCGTCATTGTCGGCGATTGGCGGATTTTCGGAATACTTCGGGCTTTCCGAGGAGGAGCAGTCACTTGCGGCCGAACTTTACAAGCACGAAAAGCACAAGGAGGGAAAACGCAGCAAGAAGGATTAGGGGCAGCTTTTCGCTCGCGGTGTGATAAGTGCTGATGAAGAAAACGCTCACCTCCTCGCTAAGGGGCATCTCCCTCGCATACTGCAAATCCCAATTCCCGGCAATTGGCCCGTTCCATGAAATCGCATTGCCGCTCTCTTCGTAATCCGGGGCTGCCTTGAGGAACTCCGCATCCTTGGGATATTCGAATTTGAGCTGCATGTTGTTGCCAAGGCTCGTCTGGCCGGTTTTGGTGCGCTCGAATGAGAGCATATCCGGCATCAGTGAATAGATCGTGCGCCTGCTGCCAACAGCGGTTTGGCCAAAAAGGGCGCCGGTGTCATAATCCACAATTACGGCGCCTGCATCGAAGTTGACAGTGAACTCGCGCTTTGCGGTGATTTTTGTGTTGTTCGCAATGCTCTTGAAGTGGAAACGGATGTTGCTGCTGAATTTGCGCCACTCCACTATGGTGCTCTCGCCAAGGTTCATGTTGAGCTCGAACGCCTTGCGCTCCTCCGCACTTTCAAATAGGAAGATTGTTTTCTCGGTCACATGGCCTGAGCCGTCGTCGTTGATCTTCACATTTGTTGAAAAAGAATAATCAGAATATGCGCCGCTAAGCGCAACCATTATGCAAAAATAAACCAGGAGTTGATTTCTCATAAACCAAATATTCATTAGGAAGTTAATAAGCTTTGTTTTTGATTCGCATGCGCGGCCTCACATCGTTTGTTTTTTTGCTTGCAATGCTATTCCCATTGGCTTATTTATTGGGCGGCATGACAGCAGCGGAAAGGGAGATTGGGAAAAATGCAAATCAGCTGATTAGGCTCAATTCGGTCCATTCGGCGGAGTTGGAGGTGAAAAACGCGTTTAGCATGACGCTTGGGCATTGCGGCAGCGGATTGAATGGGCGGGATAAGGCAGATGCGTGCGCGCTAAGGCTCATCGTGCTTGAGGCCGGAATGGAGGCAAAATACCGCAATGAAGGCGTAGCACTCGATTTATGGTCCGGCGCAAGCGATGATTTTGAGCTCGGGCAGATGAAGGATGCGGTATTTTCGCAAAAACACCCCCTCAAGTGCGCGTCGTGCTTTGATTTCTCGAAGCCCACAATCGATTACGCAAAAAAGCCCGCATTGCTTTCATCTGCATTCATTTACGATCAGGGGGGAAAAATGATAATTTCGAAAATGGCGCTTCCGGCTTTGCCGGAGGCGCTGATTGCGGGGTTTGCTGCAAATGAGATTTACTTCGGAGCGTCCGCATATTTCCCATCGGAACGTGCGGCCGCGGTTTTCCTGATGCCGGAGGGATTCGGATGAGGGGGATGGCTGCAATGGAACTTATGGTAATTCTCGCGGCGCTGATTGCGTTTATGCTCGTATTCCTCGGGAGCATCAACGAATTGGGCGGCTACGCAAGAATAAAATTAAGGGGCATGGAAAACGCACTCGGGGAAAATAATTTTTGCATGTTCAATTCCCAAATGGGGCTCAAGGCAACGGGGAACAGCATCATGGGGATTGGGAACAATACCGGCTCAACAGAAAAATGCAATGGCCCATTGGCATTGGATGGAATAAAAATAGAGGGGAAAAAAAGGGAATTTGGGTAATTTAGCGGTTGTACCACCAGAAGATCAGCACAATGGATTCAAAAACTATGAACCACGACCAGCCCATCTGGCCAATTAAGGTCAAAAGCATCAGCAGTGCAGTTGCACCAAGGAAGAAAGTAAGCGGGTCCGTGCCAAATATTGTGCGGCCGCCGTATGCCTCGGGAGGTGCAAAACCTCCTCCGCCACCGCCGGCTGCCGGGCCGCCTTCGGTTAAGGGAGTGACATTCCCAGTCTGCGGATCGACTTTGACGGCAAATCCGCATTTCTTGCAGAATACGACGGAATTCGCCTCATCCACATCCAAGTTGGGGTTGCCGCACTGCGGGCATTGCACTTCCATTTTGATCGTACAGGTTACTGCAGGGGCTTTTAAAGGCTTTGCGACAATACTCAAATATGGACGCGCTTCATGATTTGAACAGGCTTTTGACCTCCCAGTTTGGGGCGCCAAGACTGGTTCATTACGAGCAGGATGGGCGCGGGCCCATAGGCACCGTGGTTTTTCAAGGAAATAGGGAATTGACCGGAGGCGGGAGCGCGAGATTCAGGATAGTTGCAAAAAATCTGGAGATCGAGGTAGGCCCGTTGCATCCCGATCACGATGCGGCCTTGCTTGAACGATTACGAATGATCGGGGGCGGCAATATTACGGAGAGGGGAAGCGGAAATTTCGATTTCAAACTAATGTTGCCGGTGGGCCCGTTAGCCGAGAATATTTTCGAAAAGCGCATGGTTGGCCCGGTTCGAAGCATGAATAGGAAAAGAAAGCTGATCGAGGCTGCAATGGATCTTATCACACCGGAAGGGATTGAGCGCAGGTCATTCGTTCACGAATAGATTTGCAGCTGCTGCCAGGATTGCGGATTAAAAACATATTTGCGCATCATAAGCACATGAAGGAATTATTGGAAATCCATCGCCTATTTAGCAAGCATCTGGGGCCGTCGTTGGAGGCAGGCGCGCATCTCGCGATCGACATACCGTCTGCAATGATTGGGTATGGGAGGATGAAACACATCAACGACAGGCCGGATTTGACCTATTTGAAGGTTACGGTAAGCGGTAAGCAACTGCGGATGGAGGCGGCATTGGACCCTGCCAGGCATGAAGGGCTTATTTCCGAACTTGCACCTTATGCCCGCGGGTCCAGCGTGATGGATGGAAAGCACGTTTTTGTTTTCCAAACCGGATCGGCGGTTGCTGCAAAAAAGCTGGGCCTTAAAATAAGGACAGGAAGGGTTGGTCTGGAGAGCAGGGAAAGGATAATTGAAAAAGTGATGGAATTCATGGGGTTCAGGACCTACGATTGCAAGTATTTCTAGCCGGAATTTCCGGATTAGATTTAATAATGTATGCGGATTAATCGTTTTGATCCGTATGCCCGCCGAAAATTTCGAGGAGCTCGCGATAGTGAATTCGGAGCTCAGGTTTCTTACGGTTGAGCTAATGAAGATTGCGCTTGAGAGAGGCAAGAGCTTTGATGAGGTGCTCTCGGAATATTTCTCCAATGCGTACAAATTGAAGCGCAGGATACTCACGAACCAGTATCCCAAATCATACCATTTCAAATGGAAGGCCGCGATCCAAAGGCAAAAATAAAAAAGTGCGCTTTTTCTGCTATCAATGTTCCGGCATGCCCAGGAATGCACATTAAAAATCCCGAATTCATTTCCCATAATTATTTTGAAGCGGATTGAATCCATCAGCCATTTCGAGCCGCATTCGCCAGAGAGGCGGCGGAGGAATACTCATTTAAAATCCCGGGCTTATTCCTTACTGCATAATATGGAGAAGCCGGATGAATCGCAAAGGGACCTGAAGGCGGTTGCCATCACAAAATTGATCGCGCCGCTGCCATCGGCAAAGAGGAGCATCCTGTTCATAGTCGTAATCAGCTTCATCGCGGGCGTGGCGCTCAACATATTGTTCTTCCGGAGGCTCTCGATGGCCGAGATGGGCGATTTGCTTTTCGGCGGCGCCGAGGGCGTGCTGCTCCTCGGCTTGCCGGCAATATTATCCGCTGCATTTGCGGCAAGCATTACAAGGAAGGAAAAATTCAGGGAGAGGCTGAAGCATTTTTCCGTCATTGCACTCATATCCGTCGTGGTTGCATCCATACTGTATATCGGAAGCCTCACCCTGATCCAAACCCAAGAACAGCAATCCACATTCATGCTGCTCGCAAACTCCATCGTATTCATAATCTGGTTCGTGGCGCTGTTCATCACGCTGAATTTCGGCTGGAAAACGCTATTCATTTCATTGATCCAGCCCATCCTCAATGTGTCGTTCCTGATCATCTACAATTCCGTGCTGATTGCGGACCTCCAGGACCCCCTAACGCTTTCAATCAAGTTCATTGTCTCCTCCGCGGTGCTCTTGCTTGCGCTTGCATCGATTTTTTACATCCTCAACGCACCTGCAAGGAGGAATTTTGGCATCTCCACAATGCAGGTGATGGCGCTTTTTTTCGCGCAATGGACCTATGGCTCGAAGGGGCTGGAGGACGTGCTTGCGGACATGGGAGAAAAGGTCGAGACGTTTTATGCGACGATTCTGCTGCGGAATTCGAGAACCAAGAAGCTCAAGGCGGCATGGCTGGTGCCGTATGTGCATTTCGGACCTGTCGGAAACCTGGGAGGGAGCGAATTCCCGGCATTGCTTTCAAAACCCTTGCGGGAGAGGTACGGCGTGCCGGTTTCCGTCTACCATGCAACAGTCAACCACGATTTCAACCCCGTGTACTCTTCAGCGCATGAAAAGTTCCTTTCAGCTTATGTTAAGGAAATTGAAAGCCTTCGGAAAGGCGGGTTTTCATCGAATTTCAGCACCACCTTGCTTGAATCCCGCAGGGGTTCAGCACGCATTTTCGGGATGAACTTCGGCCAAAAAAGCGGCTTCTTCGCCCTATCAAATGCGCCGCAGAGCACGGAAGATATCGAATTTCCGCTGGGGCTGATACTTATAAACAAGCTTGCATCGCGCGGGCTTGAAAATGTGGTGCTTGCAGACATGCACAATTGCAAGGCGGATGGCGCGTACATGCTTGCCGGGACCCCGGAGTTCTATGAGTTCTATGACCTGATCGATGAGTTCAAACCCAGCGAGGGAACGCAATTCAAGTTCGGGGCTTCCTTTGATTCGCTCGAGGATATGGGAATTCAGCGGGGAATTGGGAAGATGGGCATGGTCGTGTCCGTGTTTGAAAGCAGGAAAAAGAAAACCGCAACGATATTGATAGACGCAAACAATGTGCTTCCGGAATTCCGGCGCGAAATATTGCTAAGGGTCGCCCAGAAGCACAAGTTCGATTTCTGCGATGTAATGACGACGGATACCCATGCGGTAAACACCATTTCGGGCATCCACAACCCGCTCGGAAGGTATTGCGACCGGAAGAAATTGATCGAAAGGATAGAGGCGGGGATTGAAAAGGCACTTGGGAACATGGAACCCACCGAAGTTGCCATGAGCATGAAGCGCATTGAGGTCGATGTGCTCGGAGCGCGCAAATCCCCGGAAGTCATTTCCACAATAAATTCCATTGTATCGATTGCGAAGGTATTTGCGCCCTCGATCCTGATACTAAGCGTGTTGATAGCGTTCCTCCTTAGCCTCACAATAAAATAGGCTATTTGGAAAACGCGAGCAGCACTATCCCGCCAAATGCCATTGCTATTCCGGCAAGCTCTTTCACGTTTAGCTCTTCGCGCAGGAAAAAGATTGAAATTGCCGCAACCATCAAGGTAGAAGTGCTGACAACAGCAGTGACCGGAGCGATCTTACCGGAATTCACAGCAAGCATGAGGCATGCGAAGCCCATTGCAGAAAGGACAAGGAATATCAGGATCAGCAGCAAGGTGCCCTGGGGCAGCCCGAGCTTTGAAATGAACAGGAAATATCCCGCAACACCCGCCAGCACGAAAAGCGCTATCGTGGGCGCTATTGCCCTATTGAATTCGCGCTGGACCAGGGACATGAAATCGTCAGTGAGGAGCTGCTTTAGCGCGACGTTTGCGAATGAGAAGAACATCATCGTTACAATCGCATACACA
>JAZDKC010000078.1:0-2996 GCA_043803465.1 Microcaldota archaeon | reverse complement strand
CCTACCAATAGTCCTGGTTTTCTTTATCAGCCCCTGCTTCTCTAAGTAGGGCATAATCGGCGCAACGCTCTTCCATGTCAGGCCCGCCTCATCCGCCACTTCCACGGTGGAGAAATCCGTTTCCCACTCATCCAGCAGGAAGTCAAGCACCTTGACCAATGCGGAACCCCCGAATAATTTCGAAAGCATTTTCCCACCGCAGATATATTACTTTATTACTTAATAAATGTTACTTTATCGCCTATTAAATATTACTTTACTACTAATCGAAGCCATCCCTCACTTTGTTCATAAGGGTTCGCTATTGATAATTAATCATGCCTAACGACCGCTTCAGATTGAAAATATTATGGAGAATGTTGAGGCACGGCCATATCGGCGGCAGGCATACCGCAATTGAAAATTTACGGAAAGGCTTTGCAAAAAACGATTATCCGCTTATCGAAGTGGCGATTTCCGACCTCACAAAAGAAGGCTTTTTAATAATCAAACCAACCAGTTATGGAAAGCAGGTTTCACTCAATCCGGCAAAACTTGATGAAGTGAAAACTATTCTGGGCAACCAGATATTCTAAGCGATTTCCATGAAAATACTTATTTGGGATTTCGACGGCGTGCTTGTTGCGAGCCTGAAGGAGTGCCACCTCATCACGATGGCTGCAATCGAAAGGGAGAGGGAAAAAATGGCGAAGGAGGCGGGCATCGGGCAATTCCGGCCCGTTTCCCTGCAACAGTTCGAAATCTACCGCTCGAAATCCGTGAATTCCATCGATTTTTTCGCGAATTACATTTTGGACATGACGGGGAAGGAGCTGAATATTGCGAATCTGGAAGCAGTAGTGAAAAAGCACGATTCCTTCCTGCGCTTCATGGACGGCGTCTATGACGAGGAGAGGGACGCCTTATTCAATAAGAGCCATTCCGAATATTTCAAAACTCTCTTTGTTTATCCCGATATCCCAAAAACCCTTCAGCAGCTCTCCAGCCTAGGCATCCGCCATTCCATCATGAGCGCAAGGAACAGGCACTCGCTCATGCCGATCCTTGAGCATTTCAATTTGCAGCGCCATTTCGAGCTTATCCTGGGCTCGGAGGTGGACAAGGGCAGCAGGCACGTGAAGGAGAAGCAGATATTGCTGACCAAGAAGCATTTTTCCCAAAAATACCCTGCCGAACCTGCTTTCGATTATTACTTCATCGACGACTTCCCCTTCAACCTGCGAAAGCTGCAAGGTTTCGCGCACCTGCTGTTCGCGCAGTGGGGCTATGGGAAGCTGGATGATAAATATGTGAAAGCGCAGAGAGTGAAGCAGCCGCTGGACCTCCTGAATATTATCAAATAAAGACTAGGGATAAAAAACCGTAAAAAAAGGAAATCACCAGCCGATGCTTTCATCCCCAATCCGCATGAAGGATGCCCTGCTTCCACTCGGCTTGAATCCGCCCTCCTCAAAATAGGTCGGCTGCGGGTAATAGCCCCAAGGAATGAACCCGTCCTTGTCAAAGTAAATCCCTCCGTCAACAGGGTCGATTCCCCTAAATTTCAGCGTTGGGGCATATCCGACTACATCCTTGAATAGAATTGCCTTTGAATAGCCTCCGCCATTCAACATGTCCGGCTCCGTCGGGTCCTTAAGCAAGAGCGTTTGTGCCCCTGCGCCGTCTATTTCCTCCGGCTCGGTCATGAGCATCCCGCCATCCGTCGGGTCAATTATCGCATTCAATGTTCCGTCCATTCCCCCGCCAAGAGCCATCGCCCTTCCATCGTCACCGCCGCCTTTGTAGCCCATGACGTTGAAAATGAACATCGCAAAAAACGCCGTTAGCAACACACCCAAAGCCATTTTCTTCACGCAAACCACCTCTCAAAATCTATGAAAGTGTTGGGGGGGGGTGGGGCTATATATGTCTTACGTTAAGCCGTTTTTTCGGTCCCCCCCGTCCTGCGTGTTTTTGTAGTTGGCAAGCAAAACGCATTCTTGCGTGGTTCGGTTGGCACTGCAATTAGCAAATTTGCCATTCCGCATCCAATTATGAATTCCGGAGGGGGTTCCTTATTTCCGATTTCAGCAGCCCTCCCTTACCCGTCATGGAACTTCGCGAGCTGCTTGCTCCAGACCTTGTTTGGCGTCTTTTTTATCCAATCGGCATATTTCCTGACAAACTCTAACCTCTCCTTCGCATTTTTCCTCTTCGCCCTTTTCAGCTCCTTAAGGTCTATTTTCATCGGGAATCCCTATCTTCCTTATTGCGCTTCTGGATATTTTAAGCTTGGGTATGAAGTAATGGATCAGCCGGAGGTCAAGTTTGCCCTTGAGCAGTTCATATAGGTAAGTGGCATCCTCGATATCCTTCTCCGTGCCTAAAAACGCCTTATATGCTATTTGAAGCTCAATTGGAGAAATCCTGACGGGGTTGCCGTTCAGGACCAAATCAAGCGCATTATCCAGGGAATAACGGTCCAAATCCGTTTTCGCGAACTTGAATTCGATGTTTGGGATGTACTTTCCCTTCCTCGAAAACCTGATTGCGGTGCTGTTGAGCAGGTACTCGTGATACGCATCCTTCGCAGATGCCGCATTCATGCATTCGAATTCGGTTGAAACGGAATTCCAGAATTCCTCGAATTTCCCAAATGGGATTTTTTCCACGAACATGTCCACATCCTCCGTGTTCCTGCTCCTCCCCAATGAAATTGCAACGTATCCGGAAATCACAACGTACCTTATTCCTGCCCTATCGAGATGTGTGATGAAGTTCAAGGCGAACCTGTCCACTTCGAACTCCTCCCTGTCGAGCGTTATCTTTTTTTTTGAGTATGTGAGCTCCATGGCATAATTGGCTGACTTCGCATATTTAACCTCTTCGAGGGCTTGCTTCCAGTGGTTCCTCCAAGGTTGGCAACGGTTAAAAACATCCCATCCGAAATCATTTTGCAACGTTTTACTTATGGATTATCACGCGAAAGTATTGGCAACACCCAATATCGCTGTAGT
>JAZDKC010000077.1:0-3324 GCA_043803465.1 Microcaldota archaeon | reverse complement strand
TGTAATAAGTTTATATAACAGTTGTTTTCCTTCATGCAAATGAAATCTGAACAGTCGCTTATTACGGTTCGGTAGAAAATTAGTCAACTTGCGGTTTATTTTTGCCTTATCGTTTTCGCAAATTTTATCGCCTGCATTAGGACTGGATGGTATTTTCTGGAAAGGCCCTTCCTTAGGATCCTTGCAACAATAGCAACTGATTCTGCAAATTCGGACAAATCCTCCTTTTCAGCAGGCCTTTTCCTGTCCCCCAAGCCTACTTTCAATGCCGGTTCCTCGCCTTCGGATGGGGGCGTAAAAACAAATACCTTCCTCGATGCTGTTGGCAATTCAATTGCCATCTTATAGGTGTGCCCATCGGAAACAAAATGCTTCGTGAAGAACACGGCGTGGGGTATTTTGCTAAACGCCTCATTGATTGCAATCCTTCCATCCCCTTCCAATTGCCGGAAAAATTGGCGATGTTCGTCCAGATCCAGCTTATGGCGTTCGGCGATCCTTTTTGAGAGTTCGTATTCGAAATTCAAATGCTTGGGGTCGATTTCCCTATGTTTCCATCCAAAAGTGTCTCCTTCCTTCCTCCTCCACGGCAGCATCGTATGGAGCTTTCCTGCGTAATCCCCGATTTCCTTTTCATAATCGGCTTTAGCCCTCTTCCTTGCCTGCTCCATTTGTTCGGCCATAATTGTTTTTCCCTTCCATCAATTCGAAATATTTCTGGTGCACCACAAAAATCAACGCTCCCTTTCAGTATCACGTACAACCTACTTTTTGCCTGCCAATTCCCTCCATCTTTTTACCTTGCCCCATTTGCCTGCAATTCTTGGCGGCGTAATCCCAAAATGCTGATAATCCAGCATGAATGGCCAATTATGATCCCAATAATTGACTCCCGTCCTGAAATCGGTCGCTTCAGGATGTACGTGGCCGAACATATCCCCGAGTTTTTTCAGGCTAACGCCGGGGAATAACCTTTTCATGGGCACTTCCCGATTCCACATCCTGTTGAATGGCTGGTACATCGCCTGTGCTTTTTTTACCCCCAGTGAGAACTGGAACCTCATTTTGGCGGCTTCCTTTTCGTAGAGCCGTACGCTGCCCTCGCCGTATTCCGCCGCAAGCCTTCCATAAACCAATTCCTCCCATGGCTGGAAATATTTGACCTGTTGTCGGTTTTTATCCGAAGGCTCCCCGATCAGGAACCTCCTGTATTCGATATATGCGAGCCCCTTCCAGAATTTGCGCAATTTTACGGTCGAATACCTATGCCCCTTCATCATTGCGGCCATGCCGTTCCTCACGATGGTTGAGCCTATTCTCATTGCAATGCTGCGTTTCGCCTCCAACGATCCGCTCGGCCTGTTTTTGAACACGCCAACATTCCGGTGGTACAGTGAAATCAGCTCCTCTGGAAGCATATCCGGCCTCACTTTGGCCCTTTTCCAATTGACCCTAAGCGGCTCCGCCTTTAGCTGCGCAGCCTTTTCCTTTCCCTGCATTTTCCTGGCGAAGCCATAAATCCTATTGCGCATCGACGACCTCAAATCCCCCTTTTCCCAAAGTAGATGCCGGAACGGATCCCTGCTATGATCGAACGAATCGATGAATTCCTGCATGCTCCTTGGCTGCCTTTCGATCAGGAACACTTTGGCGAAATAAATCAATTTTCTAAAATCAGTATTGGTGCGCCGTTCCCTCTTGAACGAGCTTGGGGGGTTGCTTGCCAATTTTCCCATGAACCACTGTGCGAATTCAAATGATTCCGAATCCCGGAAATTTTCCTCCGTCATCGTCTCGGCGGTCCTGTTTGCGTACCTGAAAAAATTGAATTTCCGGCCCATGTTATTTTTTCCGAAATAATTGCTTATTAATCCATCGGCTTGGCAGGGCTTTCCACGGTTGCCTGAGGGTTTGAAAGTGCTGCGACTGTTTGAACGGAAGGGGGGAAGGTGGAGGGGGATTGAGGATTAGTCGATTGTAACTCCGTCTTACTGTTTCCCAACATACCTCCAAAAGCCGCCGGAAAGGGGCACAAAGCCGGTTTTTCTGTAAGTCTGGTCATACTGCCTTTTGACTCGATTATATTGTGAACCAGTAAGCGTTGGGCCCAAATAGTATTGCCTTTTCGGAGGATGCCCGACTATTTCAAATTTGCCCGTGCCAATGTGGCCCAGTGCCTTGCGCAAGGCAAATACCCTCCAATTCTCACCCAGCCGGTTGTTTATTTTTTCATATTTATCTTTTTGAGCCCTCCTCCTATCCTCATAACGAGCATCCTTTTCAAGTTCGTGTTTTTTTGCGATGGTCGATCCTTGGATGTTCGTTATCCCGATTGTTGGTTTTCCTCCAGCGTAGTAAGCCAAACCCCCTATTGTCCCTATCAGGTGGCCGAATTGGTCTGTCAGGCTAAGGACCAATGGCGCATCCACATGGACCGTTGAAGAATAGTGCGTATGGATTTCCCCCCTAAGGTCATCTTTCTGGCTCAGCCATTTCGCCATTAGCTTTGCATGAAGGTTAAAAGAGCGCACCTGCTCATCGAATGGCATTTTTATAGTGCTCAAAGTGTCAAAATAAAACATCACAATCGTTGAGGCGGAAAGAGAATGAAACTCGCTGATGGGCTTAAGCCGCCTTTCGGTTCTTTTTGCCAGCTCATCCAGCTTCTTGACCCCGGAAATAAGCTCCGATTCGAAATCAGCGTATTCTACCGCAGGGTTATTGCTCAAAATAATGCTGGACACGACGGGCAAATAGCCGGAAAGGTTTTCGGCCTTAATGCCCCAATACTCCTGCTTCGGCCAATGCGCCTTTTCATAATTTACCGGCATTGTTCCTAGTACATGCTTTGCTAAAAACCTCCTTTCCATCCCGAGCTGCCTTTCCCGCAACTGCTTCCCTTCCTCCATGCCAGAACCTTGACTCCGGAGAATTAAAAGACTTTTGAGCGGCGCCCTATTCGCAGACCGGCGCTATGGCACCGTATTCCTGTACCACAACGGAGCGGAATCCTACTACGCTGTTCGGGGCTTTCGCGGTTACCTGAGGGTTTGATTTTTTCCCACCGAAATCTCTCCTAGATTTTTCTTGCCTTAATGTTCCCGCACGAAAATCCCTCAAACATAGATCACTTGAAATTTTTTTCCCTCTTTCTTATATTCATTCTCGAGGTCATTGAGGATTTCTTTAATACCTTAGGCTGAGAAATCCGTCGCTTTCAAACGACGGATGAATCAGCACATTTCTTTTTCTTCAGCGCGAGCGTTATTGATTCGGCGGCGAGGCCCCTTACGGGGCCGTAGCTTCGCCGCCGAGGTTGTCTGT
>JAZDKC010000076.1:0-15589 GCA_043803465.1 Microcaldota archaeon | reverse complement strand
CGCTGACGATCTTCATGAGGCAGTTGCAATCGCTAAATTGCATCCGCCCTGCATTGCAGTCGAGCCGCCTGAACTAATCGGTAGCGGGATTTCAGTAAGCTCGGCAAATCCGGGGATTGTGACTGATTCCGTTCGGGAAATCAAGAAAATCGACCCCAAAATCATAGTGCTTGTCGGCGCCGGCGTTTCCAATGCTGCGGATGTGAGGAAATCAATCGAATTGGGAGCAGAAGGTGTTTTGCTGGCGTCTGCGTTCGTGAAGAGCAAGGATCCGGAGGAATTGCTGGAGGAAATGTTGAATGCCCTTTAATGCGAAAATCCAATCCCTTCAATCGACACCTTTCCGCTCTTCTCGTCGATTTCAATGATCTCCTTCCCAACGAACTTCTCTATCGCGTATTTGTTTGTAAGCAGGTGGTTCGTGATCTTTTCCGCAGTATACTCCATCTTTCCGTCTGCTAGTGCTGCAGGAAGCATCAGCTGATCCGCCAAATGCCCATCGACAGCGCCATTCGAGTGCTCGAATTCCAATAATTTCTTCGCAGCCTCGGAACCCACAATTTCAGCGCGCTTGTTGATTTCGCCGAGAGTGAAGAAGCCGCCGATGCCGTTTTCATGAATTGCTTTGAGGAACAGTATTGTGCCCTTCCCGACTGATTTTGCCTCCCCAACAGAAATCTTCTTCTCACAATTCAATGGGGCTAGCTCCTTCAAAGCAGGACCTTTTTGCCGGTCAGCGATTTCAAGAGGGAGGTTGGAAACAACCGAATGGCCCTCAATTTTTTGCAAAGGGCCGCGTTCAACCATTTTGAGGGGCAACAAACGGCCCGTACCGCTTATCCTTGCTTCAATTTCGCCCATCCCCTGCGGATACCAGCCGTAATTCTTGATCTGCAGTTCCGCATGAACGCCCATTTTATTGATTGCGGGAATAAAGATTTCGTTCAGATATTCGAAGCACGGGGAAAAATTCACGTGCGTCCCGCCCCTTAGGATCACGTGCGACTCCTGGCCTGAAAAAGCGAGGGGTAGCAAAACGGTCTGGAATATCAAGGATACGGAGCCAGCAGATTCTTTTACATCCCTCACATCGAAAAGGTACTTTCCAGGAATAATCGAATGGGGCTTGAACTGCAATTCTTGGGAATGCAACTCCGCACCCTGCACTTCCGCCCCGCATATTTTTTGCATTGCATTTACGCATGTGAGATGCTGAGGCTGCAGGCCCGGCTTGGCCCTGCGCGCACGGATATTTTTGATTGTGAACGGCGTTTGAAGCAATGCGGAAAGGCTCAAACTGGTTCTGAGGATCTGTCCGCCCCCCTCCAAATAGTCGCCGTCGATTTCTATCATGGGATCATTAAAAAAGTAAAAGGCTACTTGAGCCATTCCAGCAGCTCCGCACTCTTTTTCCTCAGGTCTTCCTTGATTAGCGTCTTTTCGCCCTCATCCGCGGATTCAATTATGCGTTCGAGCCTCGTTTTCAGCAGATTGAGTGCTTCGGACTTTTCCTCCCTTTTCAGCCGGAGTATCTGCTCCCTTCCGAGCTGGTGCAATGAATGCACCGCCTTCAGCTGGTCGTTGTGGTTTTTCTCGAATAGCAGGGGCGCCTTCTCTTTCAAATCACGGCTATGCGAATTCTCTATAAATTTCAAAAGGCGCTTTTGCTCGCCAACCTCGTCCAGGTACTCGGATTTCTTCCCCGCCTTTAATATCGCCTCGGCAATATCGCCGCTCGATGCATCAAGCGCCTTCATCGCTTCCTCCTTGCTCACTTTTGCCTGCTCTGCAACAAGGGCGATGTCATGCTCTGCGATCTTTCCAATATCCTCAATTTCCTCGTCCCTGGTCAGCTGCTCCATGACCCGCTCCCCCTCGGCATTCTCATCTTTTGAACCTACTTCCCTTGCTGTGCCCGAAATCTGGTAGCTCTTGTCGCCCTGCATCTCTATTGCCAAAACATTCGGATTGTCAATGATGATCTTCCTGCCGGTCTGCAGCTCTATCACCACGCGGTTTGCCTTGATTTCCTCGTTCTTAACGCCGAACTGCCGCATCAGCGCGGCCATTTGCCTTTTGTCCATATTTGGGAACATATTCGAACACCTCTAGAAAAAACAAGATTTTCAATTGAATCCGCGAAAACTTGCATATTCCCGCATTTTTTCGTATTTTTTAACGGGTCAAATGTTTATAAATGCGGTCCAATTAATTACTGCACGAGTGATTCCATATGCCGCCATCTGACAACCGCACGCCGCAGCAGAAAGTGTTTGATTCCGTGAGGCAGGATATCCACACGCTGGATTCGAAAATCTCGCTGATCGCCCAGAAGCTGCGGACCATCGAGCAGAACGAAGAGATCATCGGCCGCACGATTGTGGCGCATAACCAGAAATTGAAAGAGCTTGATGAAAAGGACTTGGCAAGCCCGGGATCCGATGCGGAGGGCGGGGGCGCAGGCTCCAAGGATATCGAGGATTTGAAAAAACAGGTTGAAGAGCTGAAGAAGGGAGTGTCGGAGATGCGGTATGTGCTCAACTCGATCAATCCATTGGAATTCGCAACGCTGGATCAGGTGAAGGACCTTCTGAAGGAGAAGAAGGTATAAGCGGTGTGCCGCATGCTGTTGGCGCTTCTGGTTTTGGTTTCCACAATTGCATTAGGCTTGGCAATCGCAAAACGGTTTTTCAAGGCAGATATTTTCCCGGCAGGCGTGATGATGGGCGTTCTGCTTTTTACCTGGCCACTGTATTTGCTGAGCGTGCTGATTGGCTTTTCTGAAATCGGGATTCTGGTTATTTGCATCTCGGCACTCGTTTCCGCCTACTTCATCAACAATAAAAAAATAGAACTGAAGGGAATTAAAAAAATATTGTTTGAAAGGGATACGCTGGCCGTTTTTGCTGCGGCATTTTTGCTGATGGCATACTCCGCATTCATTGCAATCAACCTCACCGATGGCTTTTCCGTTGCAACCCAGGATTTTGCGTTCCATACAGGCATAATCCACACCATTTCAAATGGCAATTTCCCTCCCCAATATCCCATATTCTCGCAGCAAAGGCTCACGTACTATTATTTCAGCCACCTGTTCACAGCAGCGTTGGCCAGGGGAGGATTGGACCAGATCATCGCTTTCCAATTGGTGCTGGTGCTCTTGATTGCAAGCTTCATTGCGGCGTTTTATACGCTTGCAAAGAACATTCTCGCCAGCAGGTGGGGCGGGATTTTGGCAATCCTACTGATGTTCATCGTGTCGCCGTGCACAGGCTGCCAGGAGAGCGGTGCATGCTGGTTCGCACCGTTTTCCCCGCCCAACCCCGAAAAGATGCTGATTACCGGGCCTAAGGGATTTCCGTATGCGCCAACCATGCTCGCGTTCCCGTTCTCCCAATTGCCGATGGCGTTCGCGTTTTTATTTTTGGCACTGTTCATAAGGTTTGCACTTGAGAATGGGCCAAAAATCAATTATGCAATGTGGGGCGTTTTTGCGGGCTTGCTCCCGATGTTCCAGGTGTTTTACTATTTTGCGATTTTAGGCATGCTGCTCCTGCTCGCTTTGCTTTACCGGAACAAGAATTCCGTACTCGCAGTTGTGCTCGCAGCTGCGATCGGGCTGCCCCAATTTTTCATCATGCTCTCCGATAAGGCAGCTAACACGCTCTCGCAGCATTTCCTAAAACCGGAGATGTTCGCGTACTCGGAAACGCTTTGGGATTTGGCGATGTTTTGGGTGCTCAACATCGGAGGCCATGTGCTGCTTGCTGCGCTTGGAATATATTTCTGGAAAAACAAGAACCGGGCATTTGCGGCGATTACCTTCGGTGCGCTGGTTCTCTTCCTTATAGGGAACTTCTTCATTTTGACACCTTACAGATGGGACAGCAACAAGCTTTTCCTGCCGTTCCTGCTTCTGCTGGCACTTTTTGCGGCAAACGGCGCACTATGGCTGGCAAAGAAGAATAAGATCACGAAGGCAATTGCGCTGCTCGTCCTAATCCTTGCAATTCCTTCCGCATATTACCACTTTTTCATTTACTATAATCCGATTTACGCCCAGACTCCGGTCAAACTCTCAACCCCCGAAATCGAGGCGGCATGCTTCTGGATTGGAAAGAACACACCGACCGATTCGATTTTTATTGCGGACGATTCGCTTGAAGGAAGCACGTGCATCCATTCCCTTGGGGGGAGGCTGGTATTCCTATCCTTGCCCCAATTGCCAACAACCCACGGCTTTAGCATGGATCCGATTGTGGAGCAGCAGGGCCAGATCCTTAAGGGGAATATGGATCTTGTGAAGAAGTTCAGAATAACCCACCTGATGGCGGATGCGGAATTTGAGAAGAGGATTTCGCCGCAGCTAAGGGCACATTTGAATAAAATATATGCAGAAAAAGGAGTAACGATATATAAAGTGGATTAGGGGAAAATCGCAGTTTACAGTTTATTTTGAATTTTTGCACAAATGAGCGTATTCACCATCAGCATCGCAATAGTCATCGGCCCCACCCCGCCGGGCACCGGGGAAATTATAGATGCTTTTTTCGAAACCGAATCGAAATCGACGTCCCCCACCAATTTGGTTTTTGAGGCCTGGCCCACATCCTCCTTTTCAGCCTTGCTCTGCAAGCGGTTCGTGCCCACATCAATCACAACCGCGCCTTTCTTGACCATTTCTGCTGAAATCAATTTGGGCTTGCCTACAGCGACCACCAAAATATCCGCGCCTTTTGTGATATCCCCCAAGTTTTTTGTTTTTGAATGGCAAATTGTGACTGTTGCGTTGCGGTTCAGCAGCATGTTTGCAATTGGTTTTCCAACCAATAAGCTCCGCCCGACAACAACAGCGTGCTTGCCCTCAATATCAATATGGTGCTCTTCAAGCATCCGGATGATGCCCTTGGGCGTGCATGGCGCCAGCGTCTCATCGCCATTGAGCAGCTTCCCGATGTTGAGTGCATTCAAACCATCTACATCTTTTAGGGGGGAGATCGCATCGCGCACCTTCCTCTCTTCGATTTGCTTGGGCAATGGGAATTGGACGAGTATGGCGTTGACTGATTTGTCCTCGTTCAGCTTGCGAATGAGGCGCAGCAATCCTTCTTCCGAAGTATTTTCAGGCAATGCAATCTTATTGGAGCTGATTCCAAGCTCGCCAGCCTTCTTTTCCTTCGAATTGACGTATGTTTCTGAAGCGGGGTCGTTCCCCACCAGGACCACTGTGATTGAGGGCAAGATCTTGTATGCTTTAAGCTCCGAAAGCTGCGCTTTCACTTCTAAGAGCACCTTCTCCGCTATCTTTTTTCCGTCTATAATGATTGCCATGCAATTACCTATATAAATAATTCGAGACCAACTTTAAAAGCGATCTGCCGAACTCATTGATTGGAACGAACACTCCATCCTTTTGGATTTGAGAATAATCCGCGCTCATCCCAATGCCCGCCGATACGGCATACGGCCGCCCATCCAGGTATCTGCTGATCCCGATGGTCTCTTTGAAAAGGCGGGAGCGCTTTCCTGATTTATGGATTCCAGCCAAATTTATCCGGACATACGATTTGAAATTAATGCCCACTCTCGGCCCGAATTCTCCTTCTTCAATTCGGGCGCTTTCAATTCCGGGGGGAAGGCCCTTCGGGATTGTGCCATGTTCAGCAATATGGAGAAAGAATTCTTTTAGCTGCGGATTTGGCGCTCCAAGCATATATCATCAGCCGTAAACAAGATCGAATTCCTCGAGCTTCCCATCGATCTCCACAAGCCTGCGGTCATATTCCTCGACAATGAGCTTCATGGCCTCGTAAGTGATATCGCCCTTCATGTAGCGTTTCTTTGCATCCGAAATCAGGTGCTGCGTCCTGCCGCGCTCGTCCATCAGGCTGTTCAGCTGCCGCCTTGCTGAGCTTCGGATATCGGAAAGCTCCTTTTCCTTCTTGAGCATCTCCTTCTTGTGCTCGCGGGTGTGGAATCCGGATTTGTCGTCCCGGTTTATCAGCAAATAGATGACAATCAGTGCAAGGCCCACGATAATGCCGTCCAGAATATTGTTGGTGCTAAAACCAAGATCCATTCCGAATCACAAATAAAATATGCAAACACAGGTTAAAAACTTAGTGGGCGGGCAGTATGGCGAAATAGCAAGGCCATGCTTCCATGCGTTATGTTTTTATTCCTTCGAAGCCTCGTTTTTACTCGGTGAGTCGAATGGCGGACGAAGGCTTCTTCAAACAAATTTATACGGGTCTTGAGGATTCGTATTACGGCTTTTGCGATTTCCTGCAAAACCAGGTCAAGATCCCGATTTACGATGCGTTTGTGACGCCCGTAGAAAGCAAGGGGATTCCGTCGTTCCCGCTGTTCATCGCGTTGCTGCTTGTGCTCATCGTGGGCGGGTACTTCGCATTCCAATATGCGTTCCCCGGAAGCACTTCCGTAAAGGTTTCGGTGATGCAGGCAGGAAGCCCGCTTGCGGGCGTGCCCGTCACCCTTCAAATAGATGGAAAGGAGTTCGGCACCCTGCAGTCGGATGAAAACGGCCTGGTTAATTTCGAAAACGTGCCTGTTGGAAAAAACGGGAAAATCGTCATCATGAAGGAGGGGTTTGCGGAATTCGAAAAGGATTTCAAAATTTCAAAAACCAATCCCGAAATTTCAGCCAGCCTCGAGCAGGTTTGCGAGGATTGCGAGCCCTCGACCGGGAATGTGCGGGTGACGGTAAAGATAAGGGATGAGAGCGGCGTGCCCGTCAGCGGCGCGACCATCGCCTACTTCGATTCCGAGAGCGGAACAAGGGAGCAGGGGATATCAGATGTCACGGGCATGCTCACATTGATTGCGAGGAACCAGAACTCTGAACTAGCGGTAACTGTGACAAAAAGCAACTATCAGGCCGCAACCGCTTCCGTTGTTGTTTCATCTGAGAAAACCAAAACCGTCACGCTGGTCAAATCCTCAGCTGTAACGCCCGATAACGGCGGAACAAGGAGCCCCAAGGGGGAAGTGCTGGTTTTAGTAGTGGATGAAAATGGAAACGAAGTGGATGCAACAGTAAGGCTGGTGCTTGCTGCAACCGACGATGTGCTTGATTCCGACCGCACAATCGGCGGTGGAAAGGTGCGGTTTGAGAATATCGATGCGGTCGGAGCGAGGGTGTACGTTGTAGTCGAGCCCAGGGACGACGCCAAGTATTTGATTTACGACGGAAGCGCGGATCCCAAATTGCTAAAATCGAATGAACCGCTTGAATTCGAGGTCATGGTCGAGAGCAAGGATGTTGCAAGGGATTACAATATCACGATTATTGTCACCGATTCGAAGAAAGTGATGCTCCAAGGCGCGTCAATTAGGGCGTACAATGCTGAAACAAACGCATACCTTACCAAAAATCCGCTTTTGACTGATGCCGATGGAAAGGCAGTGTTCAGCACGGATAAAGCAGTATACGTAACAATTGCAAAAAGCGGCTTCCTGCCAAATTATGAGCTGGATTTGAATGCGGGCGAAACCCGCACTGCAGAGCTTGCGGAAGTGACGGATGAGAACAGCGCAGCCGCAAAGGTTACTGTGCTCGATTCGGACGGCGGCCTGACAGAAGGCGCCAAGGTGAACATCCTGACCGAGGACGGCTTTTTCGTAGGAATTTCGGAGCAGTATTCACTTGAGGACGGCACGGCAACAATCTCGAAAACACCAGTTGAATTGAAGGGAGAGCAGGCGAGGTACATCGCAAGGGCAAGCAAGGGCAGCGTCATGGGCATTTCGGGCGCGTTCTTCCTTGATTCGGGCGAAACAAAGGAGGTCGTTGTAAGCCTCGCGCAGGCAAAGGGCATCGCAATCATCAACTTGAAGGATGCCACAACACAAAAAACCATTTCGACTGGAAAGGCAATCGCATATTCGAGGGATACAGATGAAAAAATCGGGGAATGCACAGTTGCAGCTGGCTCGTGCCCCATAATCATACCTGCAAACAAAATAGCATATTTCAAAATCACAACTACGGGTTTTGCGGATCTCGAAACAGAGGACTTTACTGTTGAGCCGGACCAGAGCAAGGCACTTGATGCGGCATTGATACCAGCAGCGCTAAAGAATGAATTATATGTTTCTTTTGAAGGGATTGCAGACCCGAATGGAAACGGCTCATATTCACGCAGCTATCCTGCATTTGCAAAGGGCGCATACTACAATGCAAAGTTCCTGCTGAATATCCCAAGAGGGAGCGACAAGGCGGGCCTGTTCGTGAAGGTTGCGGGAAGCGAGACCGCGAATGCCGAAAACGATTATGCGTCAATTTCGTGGTTCGAGAAACCGACGGATGCAATCATCATGAAGGGCTTTTCCTACAGGCCGGGCGCAAGCTGCAACGGCGACATGGCCTCGCCGGAGGATGCCGGCAACAAGCTCGCAAAATGGGTCAACTTCGAATACCTGAAGCAGCAGGCAACTAAAGCGATCCTGGTGAAAATTTTTGTGAAGCCCACTGCAAAGGCGGGAGATGAAGTCAAAATCGACTTCAGGGCATACGCACAAAGCGGAAAGGTATTCACGCGGACGCCCGAGGATGCCGAGCTCGGCTCGGAGCAGAGCACAGCATACAAGGATTGGTGCTACGCCGCGAGCAATGCCACCAAATACACAATCACGGAAGGCAGGTATGTTTGCAGCAATGTCGCATGCATGTCCTTGCAATTTGCAGCTGAAGGGCAGCCAAAAGTGACCAAGGGCTTCCAGGTCGAATTTGCGAGGCCCTTCAAGGCGTATTTCTCCCTGAGGGTGCTGAAGGAATTTAGCGACTCGCCATATTTGAAAATTTATGATGACTCCGAAGTGAAGTTCGGCGCCTATTCGGTCGGCGGTGTTGAGGGGAATGCGGATGGGAAGGGAGAGCGCACATTCGAATTGAACAGCCTCTCTGAAGGAAACGAGGTTGCCGGAGAAATCGGAATGATGGGAACGATGCCCTCGGCGTATTCGAGAATGTACATGGAATTCGGGGATGCGGAAGGCCCGATAATGCTTTATCGGACGTCGATCACGGTTACAGGCACGAATGAATTCATCGTCCAGGTTGTGCCGGCGGAACTGCAGGCAAATGAGGATAAGAACCTGAACGTTCAGCTACAAAATGCGGTTGATGGGGGCCCGATCACGGATGCATCGGTCTCGATTGAGGAGGATGAAAGCGCGGCTTTCGACGGCGCAACGCCCGGGACCGTGGAAGGCGACGGGACAGAAGGCTATGGAAAGGAAGGCAAATACACATTCAGGTATGTCCATCCGTA
Source organism: Microcaldota archaeon (assembly GCA_043803465.1). Lineage (GTDB taxonomy): Archaea > Micrarchaeota > Micrarchaeia > Norongarragalinales > SBBD01 > JACRGC01. The sequence continues at coordinate 6,296 of JAZDKC010000076.1, read as the reverse complement.
CAACACCGGCAGCTTTTTGGTGGTTGCGAAGCGCGACGGATTCAAGAATTCTGAAAAGAAGGTGGACGTGGTATTGAATGATTTCCTGGAGGCGAGCGATTCCTCCCTCAACCTGGATTGCAGCGGCTCGACAATCGACCTCTCCAATCTGCTGAATGCAAAAGTGCTCGTAAGGGCCGCAAGCAGCTGCATGGATATCAACGGGGAGAACGTCAACAAGGTCGGGAATGAGGCCGGCTTTGAATTGAAGGCAAAGGGCTCGATTACGCTCGTCCTTACACCGATAAAACAGGGCGGAAGCTGCGACATTTCGTTTGATGCCGAAGCGGGGGATGCGCATGCAAACCTCAGGATAGCCACAAAGATTGCGTGCACGAAATTGCCAACGGGCTGCAGGACGGATGCGGAATGCCCCAATGACCAGGCGTGCAATTTGGAGACCGGAACGTGCAAAGCAAAAACAACCCCGGGCACCAACCCCCCATTGCCGGTCAACGAGCTGGTAATCGGACTTGATGCCAATTACCAGTATGAGGGCATGTTTTCCCTCAAGGATGTTGCGGATGGAAGCGCGGTCACGGGCTGTGAAGTGATGAGCCAGGGAATAGAAAGCCAGAAGATGCAGAATTTTGTGCAAGTGAGCTGCTCCGGCGGCAATATCCAAATTTCTGCGGATTATTCCGATGCGGCCTACTACGCAATTCCCACGCCCCAAATGTACACCGCATCCCAGGGACCGATCTATACTGCAAAGGAAGAGCCGAGCATTTTGAATTTTGCGGATGAGGAAAGCAGGATTTCGTTCGACCCGGTGCTTCCGGATACTTATGAGCTGGACCAGCCGGCTCCTACGGCTACGGCAATACCGACTTCTTTTGTCGAAGTGCAACGGGGGACGCTTTACTTAAAATTCGCGGACAGGCCCCAAATCAGCATCAGGTTGATCGTGAAGGGGCCGGAGGCGCCTTTGAACGCATTTGCGGATTCTTCCGTAGTTTACATCACATCGGCGGGCTTCGAGCCAGCTGATGTCTGGATTCCTGAAAATGGAAAAATCATATGGATCAACAAGGATACCGGAGTGCGCACTGCCAGCTCGATTTCGACCGCATTCAATACGGGGGAAATCAGGCCGAATGGGAATGAGTCCCATGTGTTCAGCCAGAAGGGGATCTACAATTACAGGGACAGGACCAGGGCGGCTGTTAGGGGCGTGATTCGGGTCGGCGACTACGAATCCGCATGCAAATGGAAGAACAAGAATTATTTCGCGCAAAAATTCGTCGGCTACCTTACGAAGAGCATGGTGAGGTATTTTGAGCCGCAGTCCGGAAAATCACAGCAGGTCGCATACAGCAGCGTATACAAGTTCTACGTCTCGCCTAATGGGATCGACTCGATGGTTTCGCCGGGCCTGGCGCCGCCGGGGGCCTATGGATCCAGCTTCGACGGCCGCACCACACAATGGAATCCCGCGGACCCGAGGATCATGAACTACCAGCAGAATTATTGGAACAATTACGGAGCAGACACCACATTCTCCAGCACGGAAGACCAGGGGATCTGCGAGACGGATGGCTCAGCCGGTTTCAAGTGCGACATCTACCTGACTCCGCTGCTGCCCGTAAACGGCGCGGCATTCACAATAATCAACGACTATGCGATGGTTTCGGGCACGCCTTCGCACCTACTCGTATCAAAAAACTCCGAATTCGGGTATTTGAGCGGAGCGTACGCGGACAAGAAAGGCACGAGCGGGTTCATAATGGGCGGGCTGCAGCAGATAAACCTGCTGTTCGACATTGCGCCAAGGTATTCCACATTCATATTGATGAACGATCCGGAGAAAATGATTTACGATTTGACGGAGGACGGAAAGGTGCAGCTGAAATTCGCGGATAACGGCGGCGACACCGAAGTCGAGCAGCACCTTACATTGAGATTCGGGACTACGGGGCAGGAATTCTCGATCAAGATGACCTTCCATATACTGAATGACATCGGCAAGTATGCAATAATGGAAGTGCCTGCGGGCGGCGATGTCGTTTCGAGGAACAGCGATACGACGTACAAGGAACCGGTTTTCCTAATCAACAACATACCGATAACAGAGCTGGCAGTGGAAAGCTCGGTAAATGCACAAAAGGGAAGCGGCAAATTCGAGCAGGTGATTTACACCGAGCCCGATTTCAGCGCTTTGAAGAAAATAAATACGAACCTGAACAGGAAGGCGGGGGACAATGCGGAGCTTAATTTCCCCATGCCGGCATACAAATTGACATCATCCGATTCTGTGTTCGATGTCGTCGGGAATGTGGGAAGGGACAATTTTGACGAGGCTCTTTCCTGCAGTGGCGTGGGCTTTTGCAATGTGAAGGATTACGAGGCCGCTTACAGGAAGGTGCAGAAGGAAATCGAGGACTGGCACGAAAAGGTCAAGGTGCAACGGCTCGATTTCGCGGGTTTCGGCGAAACCGCGGCCAACAGGATAATGGATGCGCTCGAGATGACTTTGAAGGACTATGTAGCGGATAAGGCGCAGTACGAGATTTGCAAGGCGGTCAGCGCATTGCAGGACGGGGTTTGCTCAAATGCCGCAACCGGGGCGACCGATTACAACTGCTATGACGATGCGTATTGCGACAATACAGTAACAGGAAGCGAGGTATGGTCTGTTGAGAAGGAGCAGCTGGGGCTTACCCTGTGCGACTCGGAGTTCCTGAGCACCTTCAATGCATTTGCTACAACGGGCAACTGGGATGCGATGAAGGCGATCTGGCTGCGCAAATTGCTCCAAAGCGGGCCGTTCATGCCCCGCGTGCAGACCACGAAGCCGATTGTGGAAACCGGAAAGCGCGAGATCCAGGTGATGTTCAAGCGCGCTGCGGATTCCGGGCAGCCGCAGGGATATGTGCTCAAGAGCTTCAAGATTTTGACTGAAGAGAACGGCGGAAGCATCGAGGGCTACATGACCCTTGAGGACATACTTTCGCACAAATCCGCAACTGAAGCCGAACAGATAGCGATTAAAAAGGCGGAAATCGAGGCGCTAGGCAAAACTTCAACTGCAACCACTACATCCGGCTCGAGGTTCAAGGCCGTCGGGCTGGAAGGCTGGAAGGAGATTGCGCCGCAGTATTTCTATATCGACAACACCGCCGGAGTAGCAGGAAACAAGATCGAAATTGCGGGCAAGCCGAACCTCCTGACGATGAACAAGTATCCGTTCACAATTAAGAAGGAAGCTGGCGGGGACGCACTGGGCATATTCGACTCTGATGAAATGAAGAAACTCGTACTGCCTGCAAAGACAACGGACAAGAATGCGATCAAGGTGGTAAGCTGCTATGTCGCGTACAAATCGAAAGCCGAGAATACCGTCGAGTCCGCAAACAACATAATGATTGATAACGAAACGGCATTTGACAATAAATGCCCTGACGACACGATAAAGGGCATGCCGGCCGTGATCACGCTTTTCAAGGTCAAGCAGCCGATCGGCTTCCTTTCAATTGGCGACAATAAACTTGTGATTGCATCCGCATTGAAATCCAGGCCGTGCACAATTGCGCCGGGAACAACGGAGTGCAAGGTGGAAGCAGCCTTGGCAGTAGATTACAAGGAAAACAGCAACGAGATCCTGAAAAATGCGTTGAAGTACCTGCTTTCGGAACAGGCAGCGCCTCCAAAAGTGACCAACAAACTCGACCCGGCAGTGACAAAGGGATTGTTCGAGTTCTCGCTGATACAGGGCGAATCGGTTTGGCTGATTCCGCTGGATCCGGATTGGGGGAAGGCGGAAAACGTGCAACCTACGGCACAGGCGGAACCGGCGATTACCGGGACCCAGACTCCTGCAATCAATGTTATCAAAGCCACGCCGCCGGAAGCGAGGTTGTTCATTCAGGATATTTGGATTAATTACGAATGCAAGGCCGAGGATGGGGAGGTAATAGCGAACAACTATGTCAAATATGTAGATCCCAAGAAATCCCTTTGCGTCTACGCCAGATTGAATACTAAGCAGGTCACGGCCTGGCCCGCAAACGGCATCAAGATTTCGGTGAAGGCGGAAGGGAATGCACAAGAGCTCGAAAGCGCCACGGTAAAAGACAAGCCAACAGCAGGGGACGGATACGCATATGCAGCGATCGTCATTCCTAGCGAAGGTTACCCGCTAAATAAAAAGATATATGTTGAAGCGTCTTCGGAAGGATGGACGTCGGGGATAGGCAGATACTGGTTCAATGAGAAGGGCGCAGTGATCAAGGACATTAAGGCCATGCCATCGCCATCCCCTAATGCCAACCCAGATCCAAACGTAATCCCGTAGGCGCGATAAGACCGGAATCGCCTTCCGAAAGGGGGGTAACTATTTAAACCACGGGATGCAAAATTCCTGATAAGTGAAGCGTATGCCGGAAGCGAAACGATTGCTGGTGCTGTGCGTCGATGTGGACAACGACCTTTATGAGAAGGCGAAGGTGAAGGGCCCAATCATAGGCAGGCAGAGGAACGTAGAAGCGGCAACGAAATTCGCAATTGCGGACCCGGGCGACACGGACGGCAATACGATTTTCAAGGCGGTAAACACTTACGATTCCCTAGCAAAGCAGAATTACCAGGTGGAAATCGCCACAATCACGGGAAGCGCGCGGCTGGGCTATAAGGCCGACAGGGAAATAGTGAAACAGCTGGAGAAAGTGATTGATGATTTCAAGCCCGAGGCATGCGTATTCATTTCCGATGGCGCAAGCGACGAGCAGGTGCTGCCTCTCATCCAATCAAGAGTGAAAGTGAACAGCGTCCAGACCCTGATTGTCAAGCAATCGAAGGAATTGGAGAAGACCTATTTCGTTTTGCTGGAGAAGCTCAAGGAACCTTCCTTCGCAAGGATTGTATTCGGAGTTCCGGGAATGCTGCTGATCCTGTCATTCCTCTTCCAGGAAGCGGGGATCAGGTTGTTCATAGGCTTGTTTGGCGCTTACCTGATCATGAAGGGCTTCGGGATTGAGGAGGCGATCCTGCAGCGGTTCACAAGGGCGGAATTCTCGGTTGAACGGGTCAGCTTCATTTTCCTATTCGCCTCGATGGCTTTCATGGTGATTTCGGCATATCTCGCAATCGCACGGGTATCTGCACTGCAAAGCGCGGGGGTTGTGAACATCGCCAAAATCGCCGCAGGGGCGTTGAAGGACTTTCTCCTGCTTTTCCCGATCGCATTGCTGTTGTTGATCGGGGGCAATCTGCTTGAGGCGTGGAATGAGAAGAAGCAATACCTGCTGCCGAATTATGCGATTTCCATTTCCGCGGTCATCCTGTTCTGGCTGATCGCGAACAATGCGGCGGAGTGGGTGATCGGGAATTTGAGCTTCGCGAATTTCTTCTATTCATTGATATTGACAATCGCCGCGATGTACCTCGTCATCACGCTTGCAAAGCAGTTCAAGAAGAACATCATTTCAAGGATGAAGCTCGAAGGCAAGGAGGTTTACACGGATATCGGCGGGTTCCTTGGAAAAATCACCGGGATTGACAGCAAGAACGAGGCGCTGATTGTGCAGACGCAACGGGGCCAGAAACTCGACCTGAGCTTCAACAACATCGCGAACATCGGGGAGAAACTGATCATCAAATATTAAGTTTAAGCACGCCTGGAATTGCCAAAAATGCGTCTAAAATATCCATTTATAAGTTTATTCGCCCAAGTAGTTACACTGATTCTATGGAACAGACAGCAGTGATAGAGATGCAAAAAGTTGACAAGTCAGAACTGGAAAAGATTTCAGGGATGCTGGACCTGATGATCAATGATACCTCAATACCAAGGAATGTGCGCACAAACCTGGCGAGCGCACAGCAAAAACTTAAGGAGAACAAGGATCCCGACCTTGCAATAGGCTCGGTGATTTACACTCTTGATGAAGTGAGCAGCGACATCAACCTGCCAATGCATGCTAGGACGATGATTTGGAACCTCATGAGCGAATTGGAAAGCATGAAAGGCTGACACCCCAAAGGGGAATATTCCCCTACCACGTGTCGCCGCCTACCCCTTTAATTTGTATTGCGAATTGGAATCCATGAAGGGCTGAATTTCTGATTTCCAAGCGCAGGTTTCAATACGTTTATATTCAGCATCAAATTAGTGTATAGGATTGTCATGGACATCTGTATGCTAAACCCGTTCTTCCACCCGTACCAAGGCGGTACTGAAAAGCACGTGCTGGAGGTCTCAAGAAGGCTCGCAAAGAAGCACGATGTGACCGTGCTGACTGCACGGCTGCCGAACACGC
>JAZDKC010000075.1:0-7904 GCA_043803465.1 Microcaldota archaeon | reverse complement strand
GGTGTCGGGCTCGACGAAGGGATTGGTGTTTATCAGCACCCGTCCCTTGCCCGAACGGATTTCGACATTCACATAGCTGAGCACGCCCGTATTGTCGTCGCTCTTTACGGCGAGAACCGGGATTTTTGAGTTGAATGCCTCGGTAAACGAGAACGGCCGCGTTGTAACCGAAATGGAGCCATTTTCTGCCTCGTAAAACACGCGCTCAACAAGCTTCTGGGGGAAAAAGTTGGGGTATGCAAACAAGCCGATGAGCAGCCCTAAAACGAAAATCCCCGCGAATAATACGGAATTGCCCGGACTGTCCTTAGTTGCCATAATACCCGATAGTTTCCCCCAGTTTCAGGAATAAAAAGGTTGCGTATTGATTAACAAAAAAAACCCTATTTTCCGGCAATATCACTCGCAGCGAGGCCATTGCCGCGTAGCCACCAAAAAAAGTCCGCTAAACCTTGCCTATGACGCGAAGCCCTTTGGCGTCCAGCCGCACCACCAATATTGGGTCCTCGGTTTTGAAGCTGAAGGGTTTATCGAAAATCAGTTTTCCTTTTCCGTCTTTGCCCCCCGCAATTTCCTCCCCCGACCATTTGCAGGGCGAATCCTCGAGGAAATGGAACGCATGGATCTGCTCGCCGTTTTTCAATGGTTCGCGGGCGAATTTGCTCAATTGGATATTCACGTCCAATTCCTTGCCGGTCCTCAGGTTGTTTTCAATTCGCGTCACTATATCGCCCCTCGCGACATCCTTGCTCGTCAATAACCTGATCGCGAGCCCGAACCGGTCGCCCGCATTCGTCTCCTTCACGTCCTCATCGTGCATCTGGATGCTCCTTACCTCCAGCTCCTTTCCCGAGGGATGCACCTTCAATTTATCATGGACGCTGATTTTTCCGGAATGCAGGAAGCCCAGCAGGATGCTGCCCACTCCCTTTACCTCGAACGAGTGGTCTATGGAACCGAAAACGGGTGCGGAGGCATCCCTTTCCGGCTCGAATGCATAAATTTTTTCCCGGGCAGCATCAACTGATTCGAATTGCCCATAATTCTCCAAATTAGTGCCTTTCGTCATCGGCTTTAAATCCAGTGATGAAATTATGCAGCCATGCTTTTTTCCGAGCAAATCCAGCGTAACGATTATTTCCCCCAAAGCCGGCGTCATGGCATCCGCGAGCACGACGCAATAATCGCTCAGGTATGCCGAATATGCCAGTGTCGCGACCTTTTCGGGATATTTGGTGGGCTCGACTACCGAGATAATCTTGCCGGAATAGACCGTCTGGTAGACGGATATGTCCTCGGCACTGCCCTTTTTTGCAAGAGCGTTCGCTGCGTGCTGCCTCCCCTCGGGATTTTCGCCGAAAATTCCAATAGTAATGCTGCCCATGATTAATCCTTCCTTATTTTATCCCCTATAATTATTTAAATGGCGGGCGGGTAATAGCATTCCAACTGATCGTGAAAATTATGAAGATTTTGCCAAGTTCCTTCAGGGAGATGGAGGAGAATCTGAAAAGAGTTGTGAAATACTCCGAGAAGAAATTGCTCCATTACGAAAAAAAGGTCCCAAAGCTGAACGATATCCAGAAGGCCGCCTCGGACCGGGCGATAAATACGATTTATACGAGCCTGCTCACCTTGAACAGGCTATTGGGATTCAAGAATTTCACCGCTGCGGACGATTTCTTCTTCAATTTCGTGGAGCTTCCGCCGTTGGGGAAGGAATATTGGTTCCTGCATTTCACCGACCCCAAAACCGGCCACCAGCTGATTGTTACATTCGGAAGGGCCAATATGGCGATGGATATCAATAGGATGAAGGTGAGGGGCTCTACAAATGCCTCCGGGAGCACGGATTGCGCCGCTGTTATTTGGCTTTTCGATGGGGAAAAAAAATTGCTTCTGAATTCCAAGGTGAGGGCCGCAATAGTGAGGGAAAGGGCCGGGAATAGCCTTAGGTTCGAATCGAGGGGGACCGCATTTGATATTTCCGGAAAATACCCGCATTATGCATTGACGTATTCACAAAATGGGAAGGAACTGATCAACCTCAAGATTATGAAGTCCAGGAGGGGGCGGCCTTACGAGATACAGAATTTGCTCGTCAACAAGATCGGGTATGGGTTGGTCAACATTTATTTCGATTTCGAAGGAAAACTGGTTGGAAAGCCGATATCGGGAAAATGCTATGTGCAGAAAGTGATCATTACCTCGCCATTCCTTCCGTGGAATTGGGGAAGGTTCTACTTCCAGAATGGGGATATATTCGAATTCTTTGCGCTGTATTACCCGCTCCTTCCGGGCAAGTTCCGGCTTTTCTCAAATGCGCACTATTTCGATTTCAAAGCGAACAGGACGATGCAGTTCAAGGACCTGAATATCGAAAAGACGCCGGCTGGGGACCGGTGGCATATTTACGGGAAGGATTACACACTTTTTGCAAAAAGTTATTCGTCGCATCCGTTCATAATGAGGCGTTTTGGCGAATTCAAATACCTCGAATACCTTGCGGAAGCTGTTGATTTCAGCGTGCATGGAAGGGACAAGGGGATCGGATACGGATTCCTGGAGGACGCGTTTGGGTTCGTTGTGTGAGGCGGGCACTAGGGGAACATTGATTAGCACTAATTCGTTTCGTCTAAATTAAGAAAATAAAAAGAGGTAGCACTCCTCCATCCATCCTAGCGAGGGTCCCCATAAAAATTGTGTCAGTAGCTACCTCGTTCCTCATCGCATGCGCTCAGTCTGGGACAGTCTCATCATCTCTCCCAAGGCTTAACGAGGTTTTTGCACTGTCTTCTTCCTCGAAGAGCCGGTTGGAGTGATTGTTTTGTCTTATTTCGCAGTATTCATGCTGCAATTTCCCTGTTTTAACAGGCGGAATTAGTTTGGATGGCCAGATTTATAAGGGCTGTGAAAATCGGTTATAGACAACGTTAAATAATCCGACAGTGAATTCTTTTCAGGGTGAAGTAATATGAACAAACCATTGTTTGCCTACATAGTCCCGATTTGTGTTTCGCTGATATGTCTTTACTTTCTAACTGGTTTTATCGCATTGCTGGCTGGAGGGTTCACTCATCCCGCGCTAGGCAAAATATCCCTTTGGACTGCATTTACATTCCCCGCATTAACTTTTCAATTTCGCATTTTGGCAATCGCATTTATCCTTGGCGGTCTTGCCGAACTTTTGGGGCTTGTTTTCTCATTCTTCTACTTTACCTTGAAGCGAAATGCCCTAATCTTTGCCCACCTTACCTTCGGAGCAGCAGTGCTCTCACTTTGGCTGTTATTCTTCTCAGGAATGGGAGCATTTCATTTCTACATCTCTTTCTTAGTTATTATGTTCTGGTATTTCGTGAAGCAGGACATTGAAAAGAAAACGGATGCAGAAGGAAAACCGCTTTTTGCCTGAAATTTCCTTCTCCCTCTTAAAAGACAGTGAAGAAACAGTTACATTTATCGTATGATATCATCATCTTTCCCAAGGCTCTACAAGATTTTCACACTGTCTTTTGCCTCGGAGAGCCGGTTGGAGTGATTGTTTTGTCTTATTTCGCAGTATTCATGCTGCAATTTCCCTGTTTTAACAGGTGGAATTAGTTTGGGAGAAGAGATTTATAAGGACTTCATTTGTAGAAGGGCAAATCTACATGATTTATTAAGAACCTAAGAACTATTGCTCTAATGAAAACAGCATATATGGCTATTATCGCCATCCTTCTCATTCCCATCGTTTTGTATTTTCTTGCGGGCGTGTATCCATTTTCCAACATTATTCTTTTCAATAAAATACCTTTCTGTGAAAAGAATTTTGATTCGAGGGAAAAGCAGGGTTGCTATGGAATTATTGCCGTAAAAAATAATGAACCGCTTTTGTGCGACAATATGGAGTCTGAAACAGAAAAGGAAGTCTGTTTGTCTTTGGTAGCAAGAGCAAACGGGGAAACATCTATTTGTGAAAAATTGACTAACTTTGTTACTAAGGATATGTGCTTTTCCGGAGTAGCAAAAAAGCTCAATAACTCGTCTATCTGCACAAGAATTTCTACTACTTTTTTGCAAAACGACTGTGTAAATAGAACCACAATTTAATTTCACTTTTTTCAACTTCTAGAGGTAAATGACAGTTCAATAATCAATTAGATTGCGGGGGAATCTCATCACGGATATTGTTTAAAATGGCAAAGCTTATTATCCTTAGATCCGGGGAGGAGTATGCCAGTAGAACCGCAGAAATTGGAGCCGCAGAAGATATTGCTGATAGAGGGGATACACCCCAACGAAATCAAGTTGGCCGCGCACCTGAAGGCCGAGCTAATGTCGAGGGGTCACACGGTCAGGATCATCCAGGTCAAGTACAAGGATACGCTCCATTACCATTCGGAGAATGGAGAGGGGAAAAGGCATATCTCGCATTTTGAAGGCTGGAGGTACATGCACGAGATCGGCCTTGAGCATCCGGAATGGCACGCAGTTGCGATCCATTCGACTCCATCAAATATAAACGACGCCCTTCATTTTCGAGTAGAAAAAGAGAAGGTGAATGGGGGGAAAACAGACAATATTGCAGGCCATTTGCTATTCAATTTTGGCGCCCTTGATCCCGAACCCGCATACATTCAGGACGGACAACTGCTCAGGGGAACGTTGTTGAGGTTGGCGCTCGAGGTGCCTGCGATTTATTATAACAAGCCATACCGGCCGATCAATGAGGGAAAATTCGATTTTAGGGGAATGAAAAACGGCCTTGCAGGGATCCGGCAGAGGTATGGAACCGCCGTCGACCATGAAAAAACATTTCGGCAAACACCTAGAAATAAATTAGTTAAGGAGGTCGCGGACCGGATGGAGAAAATGCTATCGGATGCAGTATCTGTGAACAGCGGACTGCAGAAGACGCTAAAACCGTTGCCCCTGAGCGAGATAGTTAGGATGGGTCAAAATGAAAAATACTCGGAAAAAGGCCCCGAGGGCTTTAGGAAAGTATTTTATTGGGCGAGAAAGCTTGCAGGCGGGAAGTAAGCTTATTATATGGCTTCTGAGTACGTTTAGAGGTGAGAAAATGAAGAAGGCAGCAGGCATCATCTTGGCGTTGTTCGCACTTGCGATTCTGCAATACTACGGTTTCTCGAGGCCGGTGATAATCCAAAGCATCCCGACATTTTTCGACTCCTTTAGCGGCTCCACCAGCCTGGATTTTGCGTTCTTCCTGACTGCATTTGGGGACGTTCTGTTCTCAATTTCGATAATCTTCCTGTGCTTCGGGATAATGTGGGTCGCATTCGACATGTTCGTCTCGAAGGATAAGGAATTCAGGCTTGTGATCTCAAAAAATACATTGGTATTCCTGGCAGTTGGAGGCGGGCTGTTTTTCGGATCGGAATTCGCGCAGGCGTTCTCGCGGCTGATGAAGCTGATGTTCATCGAAGCGCTGCTCTATGCGCTTGTGACCCTTGCAGCGCTCGAATTCACCATTACGATCCTGAAATACCTTAAAATTGACGCGCCGCATTTCTTCCTTTCAATTAAATTGAGCCAGCATTAATAGTTGAGGGAAGATGAATATTGCAGGGATTTTCCAACCGAACGCGGAGAAGGTAATGCTGCTATTATTAGTAGCGGCTGCTGCAAATTTCCCTTTTGTTGGAACGTACCATACTGAAAAAACCTATTCGTATTATCTCCAAAGCAGCAAGGCAAATTACCAGCAGTCCGTTGAACAGGCGTTCGACAAGGAAATCCACCTGAACCCCCTATTCTGGTTCCCTTACATTTATGGGGGAGGGGGGGATGTAATTGTTAAGACTAAGGGAGGGAATGACGATTATCGGATACCCATATTGGAGATGCAAAAGAACATGGAAATACCCCCATTTATCGCAACAGTGATATTCTGGTATTTGGCCGTATGCCTTTTGATGTATCAGTTTACTTCCGACAAGAAAGAAGAATGATCGGGTTTTCCGTTCTATTGTAGCAATATGTTTATATATCTGTTGAGAGAATACGATGATAGTGGGAAAAATGCGGCCTTCATTCAAGGAAGAGTTGATGAAAAAAACCAGAAATACGCCTTACAGGGAAGCACTGTCCCATGTGCTGCTTCTTAGCAATATTGTCCAAAACCAGCCAATTAAGGATTACTCCATCGTGATACAACAATATGGCAATTACAGCAACGACGATATCGTTGAAATGGATTTGCTTGGGAGGGTTGAGGATGCGGGCCAATTGAAAAGTGCGATTATTGAGGTAAAATCGTTCATTTCAAATACCTTGGGGTTGATGAGCGGAGCCGAAAAGAAAATTTACGGAGGGAATGAGGTTTTTGGCGAGTATGTCGAGCTTATTGAAGCGGGTTTTGATGCATGGAGCGATGTTCTTGCGGATTGCGAGGAATTCGTGGATAAAATAGAATGATTTTGCGTTTGAAAACTTGGTGGTTTTGATGGATGAGGAAGTCGTGAAAACGGAGATAAAAAAAACTGGAGAACCCGCATCCCGCGGAATCCCATCAAAGGAAAGCCTCTGGTTCCACTATAATAAGCTGCCCATGAGCCTGCAGGCACGCTGGGAAACCGACGATATACTAAAGCTGATATTTCCGCCCCAGTATAAGAAGGCTCAATATGCCATTGCGGGCAAATTGCTTTTATATTTGGCAAGCATAGAAGAAGCAACGGGGGATGATGTCGCGGAATGGGCAATAAAAAATTCCATCCCGACTTCGACTTTGAGGAACCTGGTAATCCCAAGGATGATTGCCGTCGGCTTCCTTTCGAGGGAACGGAAAAATCCTACAGGCCAGACCGACAAGGACAAGAGGCATGAGATGGTCATTCGGGTTTCAACAAAATTCGGCGAGGCGCTGACGCACATCGGCGGCGAATGGACCTCGATTGTTGAAACGTGGAAAGTTAAGCGCAAACCCGCTGATACAAAATATTAGTTTTAGTGTCAAATTCCACATCATATTGTTCAATATGTAACCAAACCACAGTTACAACTCCCTTTTTATATTTTTCCTACGAAGTCTCCTAGTAAAAATTTTTTTACGGGGGAGGTGGGAATTTTGCAGTGTAGCTTTTCCTTCCAGTCAGGTTCATGCATCCGCCTGAGTCGCACCTCCGCTTGTCCGAATTCGGGTTTATCAAATTCTGCTTTTTCATATTCTAATTCTATCGAAAACATTTACCGGCTAGGGGTGGGTATGCATGGGTAATAGGAAGATGGGAGGGAATGCATTCGGTTCCTTGAAGAACCTGATCGCGTCATACCACATATACCTCTTACTGATATTCGCAGGCATATTGCTTAGCGTGAGCTCGGGCGAAGTTGTGCCCGGGGACGGAGGCCCGGACTTTGCCCTCATTACCTGTTCTCCTACCCCCTGCGCCTCGCCTTCGCCATCAGTAATTCCTTCCCCATCGCCTGAAACATCACCGAGCCCATCTCCAGAGGCTAGCCCCTCTCCTTCACCTGAAGCAAGCCCGTCACCTTCGGCATCGCCAACGCCCGATTGCTGGGATTACGACCTAGATGGTTACAGCGGAAATGACGATCCTTCCTGCGGACCGTTCGATTGCAATGATAAAATTGCGGAGATTAATCCGGGCGCAACAGAAACATGCAATGGCGTAGACGATGATTGCGATGAGTCAACCGATGAGGAGATAATACCGCAAGCATGCGGAACTGGCGGTTGCGCTGGCACACAGGAATGCATCAGGGGCGAATGGGGACAATGTTCCTCAGTAGGAATTGATTGCGGAATATGCGGCATTTGTGATTCACAGGCATTTTGTTCTTACGATCAAACCCAGAATTCCGATTGTTCAATTTATAATCATGACGAAATCAACCAATGCGATTATGTCCCAGATGATATTGGCGTAACAAGAGAT
>JAZDKC010000074.1:0-60784 GCA_043803465.1 Microcaldota archaeon | reverse complement strand
TTTTTTTCTACCCTCAATTCCCCCAACATCATTACTGCCTTATTGATCATTGCATCCAGTTCCGACCTTCCCCATTCGGGTAAGGATAGGTATTGCACGAGGGTTTTCTGCTCGTATGCCGGCCTTAGGCGCTTGTCCTTGAGCGCATTTGAATACCGTTCGCTTGAAAATTGGCTAACGGTCCTGATGGAGAGCCTATTGATGAATTCGTAAATGGTCATACTGGATTAATCGACCCTCAGGTTTAAATTATGACGCCGCATAATGTTCATATTATTTCAATTCGCGTATAACTTCGATTATTTCGATAGGTGGTCAAAATGGCAATGCCTAATGTGCTTGACCAGATAAAGGATATGGTCAAGAAACCCAAGGAGAAAAATATAGCTGTGTTGGTCGACGGCCCCAACATGATCCGCAAGGAGCTGGGGATTGACCTTGACAAGGTCAAGAAAAAGCTGCAAAAATACGGCAAAATCAAGGTTGCGAAAGTGTTCCTGGACCAGTTCGCATCGGATAAGCTAATAGAGGCGGTCACGAATCAGGGTTATGAGGTGGTGATCGTTCCGTCGGATGTGGATGTCGCGCTTGCCTTGGATGCATCCGAGTACATGTTTTCGCCGCACATTGATACCATTGCGATAGTTTCGCGCGATTCGGACTTCAAGCCGGTTTTAACAAAAGCAAAGGAGCACGGCAGGGACACGATAATCGTGGGCACGGAGCCGGACTTTTCATCAGCACTGAAAAATACCGCGGACATTGTGATCGACCTTAAAGCGGAAGGCGGGCTGATGGACAGGAAGGAGCCTGCTGCGGCGATAAAACTAGAGCATAAGCCGGAGCATAAGGACGAGCACAAGGAACACGAGCATCCCAAAACTTGAGTAAACTGCCTATTTGTAATGGTAATTGTTTCTGGCCGGCTCCCCCATCAGATTCAATTCGAGCATCGGATTTTCCACGATGTAGTTATTGACTAGCGGCGTCAGAACCAGAATGAATGCCGTTGATCCCATCAGATGGTAAATCGTGAATGGGATCTGTCCGAGAATGGTCATTTCCAGCGGTTGCCCAAATTGCCATCCGAAAACCAAAGCGGTTGCTGCATCATAGAAAACGGTGCCGATGGCCCCGAATCCCAAATAATATTTCATCCGGCGCCTTTTTTCCGCTCCGAAATATTTCCCTGCTGCGATTCCGATAAGCCCGTATGTCAAAGCGCAATATAGCGTCCACATCCCCAGCCTGCCGGAAATGAGATCAAACGAGGCAAGGGCTAGGGAAGCGAAAATGAAGCCTGCCAGCCTGCCGTATTTTTTGGCAAACGGGAGCATGGCGCCCATTATGGGCTCGAAATTGGGCAAGGGCATCTGGATGAGCCTGATCAGGATTACGGCAAAAAGCCCCAGCAGGAATTTTATTGGATTGAACAATTTCATTCCATCACTTTATCTCGGGCTGCGGAATCTCGTACCTGAACTCCAATTTTGCGCTCGAATTGATCAAGTAATTGTCTATTGCCACCATCGGTAGCTTCCCATCCACATAGTATTGCCAATATTTTCCGTTGTTCCCCTTGTTTTCAGCAAGGCCATTCACGGCTGATACGTAGGCACCAAAAGAATATTGCTTAATCGTGAGGTTAGCCACTTTTTGGAAAGCCCGAAGCGCGCTGATTCCCTGTTCCGCATCAATTTGCTGCGACAGATTCCTTTCCCCGTCGTAAATTACCACATTGATTTTTATCGGCTGTGCGGTCACAGTTGAAATTGAGGCGCCCTCTGTTTGCGGATTTGTTTGGGTGCAGCCAAGCAGAAGCAGCGAAAGGGCTAAAATAGGAATAAAAGCATAAGCGGATTTCATAAAAAACCACCAATTTTAAGCCGAGCAATAGCCCCAGCCGCACTCACTGCAATTAAGGCATCCTTCCTTCTTGGCCAGCTGCTCGGAGCCGCACGCGGGGCATTCCTTTATGCCCTTGTCCCCGAACTGCACGTCTGCAAACGGCGCGTTCTGCGCCGCAAACGCTGCAGCCGCAATGTTACTTTGCGCCATCACCTTCATGGTTGTCTCATGTTTTTGCAATAATGATTCGGGTGTGATTGCCGGAGAGATTGCGGAATCAATTGTTTGGGGCTTGCTTGAGGGGGTGTTGCGGCGTTCCGCATCCGCGTTCTGCTGCTGCGGCACCGCCTTTTTCGCAGGCGCGACAAGCACTTGGTCCTTGATTGAAGAGTCCCTGAAAACTGTCACATCCTTGCATCCGAGCTTGTATGCAAGCAGGTAGCTCTCGCGCATGTCATCCACTGTGGCGTCAGCCGGGAAGTTGTTCGTTTTGCTGATCGATGAATCGGTCCATCTCTGGAAAGCAGCGAGCATGCGGATGTGGTCTTCCGGCTTGATGTCCATTGCCGTCACGAATACCCTTTTCAGGGAGGGCGTGATGTATGCGATGGTTTGCACGGTGCCGCCATTCTCGTTAACTTCGGCCATCAATTTCTCATCGTATAGGCCTTCATCCTTCATTGCCTTCTCAAATGCGCCGTCAACATAGTAGAAGGATCCGACCTTTACATTCTTCTCGAATACGAGCGAATAAATGGGCTCGATCCCGGAGCTGCAGCCTGCAATCATTGATATGCTTCCGGTCGGCGCGATTACTGTTGTGAATCCGTTCCGGATCCCGTATTTTTTCACATCCTCGGAAATTTTATTCCAGTCAAGCTGCTTATTGTGGAAATACGCGCCTGCAAGCGGCAGCTTTCCTTGGGGGTAGAA
Organism: Microcaldota archaeon; assembly: GCA_043803465.1. Taxonomy (GTDB): domain Archaea; phylum Micrarchaeota; class Micrarchaeia; order Norongarragalinales; family SBBD01; genus JACRGC01. The sequence continues at coordinate 58,003 of JAZDKC010000074.1, read as the reverse complement.
GCTCTTGCTGTAGAAGGGCAATGCGCCCCTTTCCTTTGCAAGCTCGATGCTCTTGAATTTGCTCCAGTAGTTGATGAATTCCATCAGCTTTTCCGCAAAATTGCGGCCCTCCTCCGAGTTGTATGGGATGCGCAGCTCAAAAAGCAAATCGCCAAATCCCATAAGGCCAAGCCCCACCTTCCTTGTTGCGAGGGTCATTTCCTCAAATTGCGGCAGCGGGTGCCTGCTCACATCCATTACATTGTCGAGGAACTCGGTTGTTTGCGTCACTGTTTCCTTCAACCCTTCCCAATCGAAATAAGCCTTCCCATTCTCGTCCTCCTTTGCAAATGCCCACACGTTGATGCTTCCAAGATTGCATGATTCGTACGGGTAAAGCAGCACCTCGCCGCACGGGTTGGTTGCGACTATCGGCCCAAGATGCTCGTGGAAGGGGTTGTACTTGTTGACCGCGTCATAGAAAATTACCCCCGGCTCAGCCGATTCCCAGGCCTGATAAACGATCATGTCGAACAATCTGCGCGGGTTCACTGTGCGCACAACTTCCTTGGTCCTTGGGTTAACCAGCGGATACGGCTCATCCTTCTCATAGTATTCCCAGAAATCGGGCATGAGCAGCACTGAAATGTTGAAATTCCTAAGCGCCTTGTTGCCCTCTTTTGCCTTCACGAACTTTTCAATATCCGGATGGTTGCTGTTGAGGATGCCCATGTTTGCGCCCCTGCGGATCCCGCCCTGCTTGATCACTTCGGTCATCGTGTCAAAAAGGCGCATGAAGCTGATTGGCCCGCTTGCAATTCCTGAAGTTGTGCTGACGAAATCGCCCTCCGGCCGGAGTTTCGAGAAGTTGTAGCCCATCCCCCCGCCCGATTTGAAGACAATGGCGGTGTTTTTCAGGCCTTCCATGATGCTTTCAATGGAGTCATCGACTCCGATTACAAAGCATGCTGAGCCCATCCCCAGGGAATTGCCGAAATTCGCTATTGCGGGAGTGTTGGGCATGAATTTCTTGCTGACCATCAAATCGTAATTCAGGTCGATTTCCTTTTCGTAATTATTGAACTCGCCCTTCCCCGCCATCTCCATGAATTTGCTTAGCGGCATCCGCATCGTGTGCTGCCTGTTCATCCTATTGTAAATGCGTTTCAAGCCCTCCAGGTGGTATCGGTTCAGGGGGTATTTGCCAATTGAGAATTTATCATCATAGGATGCGGCGTCGAAGTCCTCGTTTTGCTGCTCCTTTTGGCCTGCTTTCAAATCGAACACACGCGGATCATAGAACAGGTTGGGCAATGTGGTGTGGATCGCAACTCTCGTAAATAGCTGCTTTGGTGTTTCAATCAATTTGCCCTCGTCATTTTTCCGCAGATACCTCGCCTTCAAAACCCTAAGCGCATTCAGGTCGAATTTCTTGTCGACCTCGTCGATTTCCTCCTTGTCGAGCACGCGCTTCTTTTCCTCCCTCAATTCGGCGCGCTGCTGCCTGTAGAGGATGTACGCCTTCGCGGTTTTCGCATACCCGCCCTCGATCAGCACTTTTTCTACAATATCCTGCACATCCTCGACTTCGGGCACCTCCCCGTTCCTGAATTGCTTTTCAAGCTGGTCTATCACCGTGTCCGTCAGCGCAATTGCAAGCGCCTTGTCCTTCCCTCCGACTGCCTTCGCAGCCTTCCAAATTGCGATGGTGATCATGTCCTTTTCGAATGCCACAATCCTTCCGTCCCGCTTCTTGATTTTTATGATGGTGCTGCTTCCGTTTCCACTCATGTCATTTCCACCTGCGGGTACGTTGAAATAAACAATCTTTTTCTCCGGCATGCAATATCACCCCCCTGTGCGTGAATTTGCTGAATTATTGTATTTATTAACATGGACCTGGCCCCCAATTTCCGCTGCAAAATGCCTGAACTCCAACGAATCCCTTCATATTTGCCATTTCATTTCTCCACTCTTTCGCTCTTCTTGAGCAATTTCTTCATGACACCTGAGGGGCAACTACGTTTCCCCTATCGTGTCGCCTTACCCCTTCATATTTGCCATTTCATTTCTCCACTCTTTCGCTCTTCTTGAGCAATTTCTTCATTTCCGATTCAAACTCATTCAGGTCCGTGAATTCACGGTACACGCTTGCGAACCTGATGTATGCGACCTTGTCGAGCTTCTTGAGCTTCTCTATAACAAGCTCCCCAATCTCCTGTGTTGGGATCTCTGTGCCCTCCTTCTTGCGGATGTCGCGCTCCATCTCATCCACGAGCTCCTCGATCTTCTCCCGGCTTATTGGCCGCTTCTCGCACGCCTTGAGCATTCCCGTTTCAATCTTCTTTCGGTCAAAGGGCTCGGTCTTGCCATCCTTCTTCCTGACAACCAAGTCCAGGAATTCCACCCGCTCATATGTTGTGAAACGCTTCTCACACTTTTCGCACTCCCTTCTGCGCCTTGTAACCGCCAGGTCCTCCGCATCCCTTGAATCGAGAACCTTCGTTTCCATATGTGTGCAGTACGGGCATCGCATTCTAACCACCGCAAAAAAAGGCGTAAGGGGTACTAAATGTTGGTATTTTGCGCCTCTTCGGATACTATAGGTTGTATTTCAAACCTGCAGTACATACTATAGATGGATATATAAAGCTTTTTGCGGCGCTCGTAAAAAAAACCGAAAATGGCGGTTTTTCCTGAAAATCCATAATCCTCTCTCGTAAAATTTTTCCCCATATCGGTTCCGATATTTTATTTTTTTTCCGTATTGCGACGGAGAAATTGTCAAACAGTGGGCCGATTTTTGAAAATCCGGTTCCGGAAGCCGGGTCCGCCTGGCACATCCGCCATTCCGTGAATCAGAATTTCAGGATAATTGCCAGGATCCAGTATAGCGCGGCAATTAACGCAATCACAACTATAAGCTGCCCCAGCCGTATCCATGGAATCGGGTTCATGCGTTCCTCCCTCTAGGGTCATAAAAGAGGGGTGGGGGCGCCGAAGCGCCCCCATGTGGGTTGAACCGTCGGCTTTTCATTTTAAATTAGGTTATCAAAGCCTATGGTGTCAATTTTGTTCCGAAATTACCTTTATTTTCAACTCAAATTCCTTTCTTTTGTAACGACCCTACTTTTCTTTCGGAAAGAAAAGCTGGGTCGGAAGGAAGAATACCTTCCTGCCTACCTGTTGCTTCCTAAGAACGCCTTCCTTCACGAGCCTATTCAATCTCGAAGAGGCTGCGTTCGTTCCCTTGTACTTGAACTTCATTTGCACCTGTTCGGCGCAAACCTTGCCTTTTTTCTGCACGTAATTCAGGATTGTCTCGTCAATTTTCGGTAAAAGCAATGCATCACGTGTCGCAATGGGTGTTGCCGCCTTTGTGCTTGCGGTTTCGAGCTTTTGTTCCAGCGCCTTGATTTTGTCCTCCAGCGCCAAAAGCCTATCCAGCTTCTGGTTCAATTCCTTGAACAGCAAATTGGTGGAACTTCGCTCCTCGCTTAGTTTGTGCATCAATGTGGCTATGAAAACCGGGTTGTTCACCTGCTCTTGGAACCTTTGGAATTCTTCCGTGACTTTGGCGAATTCTTCCTTGTTCTCCATAACTCTTTTAAACCTCCATTGCGTTTCTATTCAGGCGGGTTTTGTTGTGCGTTCGTTCGCATGACAACCTTTTGTTATTGTCATGACATTGTCGTGACATTTCTACTGCAATCAGGTTTATAAACTTAACGGTTAGGCAGGGCTGCGTTTGCAATATGGCAACAAAACGCGCGCTTCTGAGCGTGCATGACAAGCAGGGCATTGTGCGTTTCGCCACTGCGCTCCATACCTTGGGGTACGAGCTGCTTGCATCAGGCAATACCGCAAAAGCACTCCGGGATGCAAAGCTTCCGGTCAAGGATGTTTCCGAATTCACCGGCTCACCCGAGGTTCTCGAGGGCAGGGTAAAAACCCTCCACCCCAAGATCCATGGCGGAATATTGTACCGGCGGGATAAACTTGAGCATGCTGCAATCGCATCCGAATATGCCATCGATCTTGTTTGCGTGAACTTCTACCCATTCGAGCAAACCATCAAAAAAACCGACAAGCTAGATGAGATAGTGGAGCAAATCGATATCGGCGGGCCTGCGTTAGTCCGGGCAGCTGCAAAGAATTTCCACGATGTGGTTGTGATAACCTCGCCCCAACAGTATGATGACATTGCGGCAAAGCTGAAGCACGGGAAGCTTGACGTTGAGGCCCGGAAAAAGCTTGCCGCTGAAGCATTCAATCATGTTGCCGGCTACGACATCGCAATTGCAAATTACCTCGGAAAAATATTAGAGAATGCGGAATTCCCGCAATCCGATTTTATCCACCTCAAGAAGATACAAGACCTTCGATATGGCGAGAACCCTCACCAAAAGGCAGCGAGCTATAGTTTTGCGGATGCGCCCCTCACTTATGGGGATCTCGAAAAGCTCAATGGCAAGGCGCTTTCCTACAACAATATTCTCGACATCCAGGCGTCGCTCGAGCTGATACACCATTTCCGCGATGAGCGCGAAGCAGTCGCGATAGTCTTCAAGCACACCAACCCTACTGGAGCGGGAAGGTCGAAAACCCCGCTCGAGGCATTCAAAATGGCATACGCTGCTGATTCACTTTCCGCATTCGGCGGCATAGTTGCATTCAATAAAAAGGTCGACAAGCCAACTGCGGAGGAAATGATCAAGAATTTCATGGAAATAGTCGTCGCGCCCGCATATGATGCGGCCGCTCTTGAGGTTTTCAAGACCAAGAAGAACCTGCGCGTGATGGCCTCTGGCAAATTCATGGTTTCGGATATTTATGCGGAGAAAAAGCGCGTCTCAATCACCGGCGGAATGCTCGTGCAAAGCCCGGATTACTTGGAGAAGGAGTTCGACATGAAGAAATTCAAAATTGTCACGAAGAGGCAACCTACCGGGAAGGAGCTTCGGGCGCTCGAATTCGCGTGGACGTTCATGGGCCACATCAAGAGCAATTGCGTTGTTTTTGCAACGGATGAGCAGCTGCTAGCTGTCGGAGCGGGGCAGCAAAGCCGTGTGGATTCGTGCCAGATATGCATTGAAAAGGCAAAGCGCGCCAAATTTGACGTCAAGGGCGCTGTGATGGCATCAGAGGCATTCTTCCCATTCAGGGATACGGTTGATTTTGCCGCAAGCTCAGGGATAGCTGCAATCATACAGCCCGGCGGCTCCATTAGGGATTCGGAGGTAATTGCGGCTGCCGACGAGCACAAGATCGCGATGATAACGACCGGCATTCGGCACTTCAGGCATTAACGCTGTTCCGGCGAATCGGGCATTTTCGGAATTATGAATGACCTTTGAGTCGGTCGGAATTTATTTTTTTCAGCTGAACGCCATGCCCTGGACGCATCGCAAATTTCGTGAATTTTATGAACCTGGACCAGATTGCTTCGAGGAGGTGCGGCAAGCTTCTCAAAATGGCTGCCGAGATCTACGATTCCGACAAGGCGCTCTCGAAAAGGTATGTGCAATTAGCCAGGCGAATCGCCATGAGGCACAGGATTCCGTTAGGCTCAAAACTCTTCTGCAAGAAATGCAGCACGATTTTCATCCACGGAAAAACGCTCAAGGTCAGGATCGCGCCCTCCAAAAAAGCTGTGATTTTCATCTGCAATAATTGCAAGGCAGAAAAGAAATATCCTTATTCCAGGCGAAAAGCATGACTGCCGAAGAACTGAGCCCGGAGGCTCGCGATGCGCTACTGAAAATCAAGGCGGTTTACCACAGCAGCCCGGTCCTCCAGAGGCTGCATCTCCTAAGGCGCCAGATTCATGAGGGGGAAATCAAGCCCAAAAGCCAGAAGAACGAAGTTGCGGCGCTAATCAGGATGATGGCGGAACTTCATGGCCTGAAGGTGCAATTCGTCAAGGAAAATGAAGTCCAAAATAGGGCGGGCGCCAGAAATTATGCCACCATCAATATTGAACCCGGAGTCCTCCATATTGAAGAGCAGCTTGCCAGAAAACCATTGGCATTCGTTATCGATCTGGCGCACGAATTCGGCTACCACCTGCTCCGGCAAAAATACGGCGAGCAGCCAGCATTCATGATTAATGGAAAATTGAAGCATTGGACCCATGCGATGGACGAGCGGCTTTGGGAAAAGCACGATTTGTGACCTAAAACAAGCCTTTAAATATCTTATTTTCCTCAAAAGTAGTCCTAATTTTCTATTTTTAGGTAGATTATCTATGACAATGAAGAGTTTGGAAGTGTCTGCGAACAAGCTGGTTGATGCCACTGCGAAGGAACTCAAATCAATTCCCGAAATCAAGGCGCCGGATTGGGTTTTGATGGTAAAAAGCGGCTCGCACAACGAGCGTGTCCCCGAGGACGAGGATTTCTTTTTCAAGAGGTGCGCATCAATTCTGCGCACTCTCCTGATTGCAAAGCGCCCCATGATCGGCGTGCGCAGGCTGCAGCAGAAATACGGCGGCAGGACGCAGCATACAGTTGGGCGGGCGCACCACCGCAAAGCTGGCGGGAAGGTTATCAGATTGGCCATGCAGCAGATGGAAAAAGCGGGTTTGGTCAAGAAAGGCAAGGCCGGAAGAATTATTACGAAAACCGGTGTGAAGCTGCTTGAGAAGGCCGCGAAAACAATTGCCGCATAATTTAGCTTTGCTGATATTGCCGATCAGATTGACTATTTTTTTATTCGAATTAGCCCTTTCGTTGCATCAACTTCAATCAGATCCCCATCCTTAAGCACAGCAGTCGCGATTTTCGTCCCCACAACGCACGGAATATTCAGCTCCCTGCTCACAATCGCCGCATGGCACGTGAGCCCGCCCTCATCAGTCACAATTGCGGCAGCTTTTTTCATCGCAGTCACAATCGGCGGCGTAGTCGCCTTGGAAACCAGGATATCCCCGTATTCCATCTTTTCCATGTCGCCTGGCAGGTTGATAATTTTTACCCTTCCTTTCGCAAAACCCGCGCAAGCGCACGATCCCAGAAACTCCCTGCTTGCATGCAGTTTTACATTTTCAACGGGTTTTGGCACCCTCTCAAAAAACTCATCAGCCTCCCTCCCAATAAGTATGGAGATTTTTCCGTCATCATTCGGCAGCACCAAATGCTTCTCAAAAATCTTATTGCACAAATCGCTATCGACAGATTTTCCAAGAAGCCCCGTTTCCAGCACATCGAATGGCGCAGATCTGGCCTGGTTTAACGATAACCCCAACCGTCTGCCGATTTCAATCAACAATTTTTCCGAATGATAATAGGAACGGCTCTGATAATCCTTTCTGCGCGGCTTCCCCCATACGACCTTGCCCGCAAGATTCAGGATCGCATGGTTGAACGCATCCGGTTTTAGGGCTTTGATGTGCTTTTTCTTTGCAACTAGGAATTCCTTTTTCCTTCTTGCGATTTCCTTAAGCTTTTTCCCTGGTTCGACTTTCTTGACCAAATAATCCCTTATGAACTCCAAAAACTGCTCCTCCTTGAATGCCGGGCCGGCATACGCATAATATACCCATGCGTATTTTTCCGTGTGCCTTCTCAAATCCGTCGCGAAATCCGGATATTTCCGGTTTAGATCCTCCAAATCGAATTTCAGCACGTCCTTCCTCCAATCTCCCTTTCCAAAAAATTTATCCATCAATTTGAAAAGGCCCTCCTCCTGGTCCTGCGAAAAGGAATTGTAAGTTGGCTCGGTAAAAATTTTGTAGAATTCCGCATATTTCCCCTCAGGCACCTTTTCTTTCAGGAATTTCTGCAGATTCCCCTCCACGAATGCGAACCCCTGGAAATCCATTATTGGAATGGCAGTGCCTAGCGCATACATCTCCGCCTGCTTATCCGAGAATTCATTGAGCAATCCAATCAATTCGGCATTTTCGAGTTTCTTCAAATCCCTCTTCCAGATGCTTTTTTCGCTCCAGCTGTTGAACGCCTCCCCCGTTGCATTCGTCCTATCTATCAGCTTATCCAGAAAATGGCAGTCCTGCTCAATTTTAAGCCTCAGCCCCTGATGCGCCTGCTCCCATGAATCCATGTCGCTTACATATGCGATCTGGTTTTTTGCCGAATATATCCCGAGTTTCGCCCTAGTTATGCCGAATATTTCCGCCTGCTTGTAGAACGAGCCTATCCAGATGTAATTCCGGAAGAACGGCGAATTGATGTCGGAGGCGATTATGCTCCAGTTGTACTTTTTATAGGACATTTTCTCCCCTTAGAACAAGTTGCCTTTTTGCCCGCCGCCCATTCCGAGCACTTTCCCCCCCCTCCCCTTCGCTTCCCCTCCCTTTGGCTGCGCATCCGCTTCCTGTTGTGCCTGGAGCATTGTCATGAGCTGCAGCGTGAGCAAATCAGTCGGGATCACCTCCTCCTTCCTGATCCCGAGCCTTTCAAAGAACGGAAAGACCCACTTCTCATCCAAATCCCGCATGCTTTTCATTTTCGTTGCGGGCAATCCTACTTCGATGAAATCGCCGAAATCCGCAACTGAAAACGCGTTCACGGTTTTTGCGATTGATCGGAAGCTCCACACGATGATCTCTCGGTCGAACGCATGCCTATATCCCATCTTATCGAGGTCCTCCGAGATCTTGAACGCCTGCTGCACATCAAACCCCAGCTTATCATCCTCCCTTAGCATATAAGCATCAGCAAACATCGACTCCTGCTCGGTCTTCTTATCGGTCCTCACTACGAAATAAGCAAAAACCCCCTGCCCGTATTCCTTCGCATGCACTTCCTCCATAAACTCCCCCCCTCCAGAAAATTTGCAGCTCTTCTTGAGGATTGGGATTTTCTTTTCAATATCCCCGACCGGTGCTGTGTACCGCGATTCGGGGTAGCCCCATTTGAGCATGTGCATCGGCTTCCCGCTTTGGGGGAACAGCGTTTTCATCAGGTCCAAGTTGAATTCCATGGGAACATCCCAAAATTGATATGTTGCCATATTTAAAAGCATAATTAAGTTAACTTTACTTCAATTAATGGAGCTGATTTGCAATGAAAGTAGAGCTAGACCTAACGAAAACCCCAAATGAGAACGCGCAGGAGCTCTTCCGCAGGTCCAAGGGTGCGAAAAGGAGGAAGGAAAATCTCGAGAAGGAAATTGCGAGAACTCAAAAGGAGCTCGACAGCGAGAAGAACCGCCTGAAATTTTCGCAAGACAAGGAAAAAGAGGATTTCAAGAAGAAAATCCGCATTCTTGAGCAGCGCGAATGGTACCAGAAATTCCACACCTTCTTTACCTCCGAAGGGCTTCTTGTGATCGCAGGAAGGGATGCACAGCAAAACGACATCCTCTTCTCAAAATACTTCGAGCCTAATGATTTGTTCTTCCACGCCGACATCCATGGCGCTTCAGCCGTGATACTCAAGAATGGACTGAGCGCAAAAGGCCAATCCCTAAAGGAAGCGGCCCAATTCGCAGCATGCTATTCCTCGGCTTGGAAAGCGGGAATCAATGTCGCCGATGTTTTCTATACGGACAAGGAGCATGTCAGCAAATATTCGACAGGCGAATATGTTCCGAAAGGCGGGTTCATGATCAAGGGCGAGAAGAAATGGTTCAAGAACATTGAACTGAAATTGATGATGCTTATGGAACGCATAAACAACGTGGAAAAGCTCTCGGTCGTGCCCGGCTATTTTGATTTCATGCATTCCTCCCGTGCAATGATCAAGAAGGTGACGATTATTCCCGGCGATATTGAAAAGAAGGAGGTCGCCAAATCAATAATCCACAAGCTCGGCGCCGACGGGGTCGAGCTCGCGTACGAACAGCTGCTCCAGATGCTGCCGGGCAGCTCCGGAATCAACTGATCAGCAGGTATGCCCAATGAACAAGCGAAGCGAAAGGAGCCCTTTAGCGGACAAAGCGGAGCTGCGCAGGAAGTACGCTGAAAGCAACCCCCTCAAACCCGGCTGGGTGCATGAGGACCGCGACATGCCCCTGCTCGATATTCTCAAAGGACTCCTTGCCTGGCGGTCAAAAGTCGTATACGTGGGCTCCGGCGCACATGTTTGGAAGGACCCATTGCCGTTCTTTATTGCGCAGGAAGTGAGGAGTCGAAACCTGACTGTCGTAGAACCTCAGGGCATCCGGTTATCTATTGAGGAGGCGTTGAAGAAATTGCTCGCTGAGGAGATACGGAATTTGAAGCGTCAAGATGCCGCGAAGTCTAATAAGGGCAGGAAGGACGCCCGTGCCACCCCAACAGGCCTGCATTCTCTGTATGGGCGCCTGATCAGCATAGGCAATTTTACTAATAAAATTAATGGCAAAATGGTGAGTGGACGTCAAGATCTCGGGTTTTTGCCGCATCGCCCGAAGTGGAGGGTTGCTCGGGCTGAATCGCCTTTGGGGATAGGAAGTTTAAAGCAATACCGGGATAGCATTCGCGATTTATTGCGCGGCTTTACTCATGCGGGCAAGAAAAACAACGTCCGCTTCCAAATAGGGCTTGCATGGGATACCGGCATCAAACCCGGGACCGTAGACCTGCTTGTTGACAAGGGCACCCACGACTATTTAACCGCCCAGAATAAACTGCAAGACTCGGTAAAACACTACCTTGAATTGCTTAAAAAAGGCGGAAAACTGGTATTCTTCTCACGCAACGAAGAATTCCTGATTCCCCAGCTGAAGATATTGATGAAAACAGGAAAGGTCCATATAGCCCGGGCCAAGGTCATTCGGTCCAAGGACCCCCTTTTTCGCAGGGATAATCACTACCCCTCCGCTTTCATCGTGACCAAACTGGGCTGAACACCGCGAAAAAAAGTCAAATTTTTCCTAGCAGGAACAACATCAGCGCCTTCTGCGCATGCATCCGGTTCTCCGCCTGCTGGAACACGACCGACTGCTTCCCTTCGAAGACCTCCCGCGTCACTTCGATTCCCTTGTTCGCCGGCATATCGTGCATGAACGCCGCATCCGTTTTAGCGAGTTCCATCAGCTGCGCATTCACCTGAAATCCCTCGAACTCCCCCATTTTCTCGTCCTTCATGCCCTCCTCCCCCATCGAAACCCAGACATCGGTGTAAACCACATCCGCGTCCTTCACGGATGCTTGGGGGGAATTGGAGATTTCGATTTTACTGCCGGATATTTTCGCATATTCTTCCGCTTTCTTCACAAGTTCTGGATTCGGAGGATATTTCTCCGGGGTTGCGGTCGAGAAATCAATTCCGACCATCGCGCATGCGAGCATAAGCGAATTGCATACGTTATTGCCGTCGCCCACATGTGCGACCTTCACGTTTTTCCAGCCCTTGGTTTCCTTTACCGTCATGATATCCGCAAGCGCCTGGCAAGGGTGCTCTATTTCGGATAGGGCATTTATGATCGGCACTTTTGAAAATTTGGCCAGGTCCTCCACAGTTTTATGCTTGTACACCCTCGCCATCACGATGTCCGCGTAAGCGGCCATAGTCCTTGCCGTATCCGCGATATCCTCCTTCCCGGCAGAAAGCTGCGAACCGGTGAAATTGACCGCGTGCCCTCCAAGCTGCGTCATTCCTATTTCAAATGAAAGCCTTGTTCTCGTTGAGGTTTTCTCGAAAAGCATCACCAGGCTCTTATGATCGAGTTCGTGATAATACTTCTCCTTGTTTTTCTTGAGCTCGATCGCCTTGTCGATGATTTTCCCGACTTCCTGCGGCGAAAGATCGCCCATTCCTATTAGATGCCTGACCATGTTTATCCCTCAAGTACTAAGTTGAAAATGCTAGGAGTTGTGAATTTTTTAAGCTTCTTGAATTTTATGCGGGCCCTTTTATATATTTCGTGCCGGTGTCTTCCATTTCCCTGACCATTTCGATTGATTTCAACCTCCGTGCCAACCTTTCCTTCGAAAATACCCGCCTAAGCGCTTCGTGGCCTTTTTTTGTTATTCCCCATGCTTTCTTTGGAAGCAGCGCTCCCCTAATCATCCTTTCCTCCCACGACTGAAGGGCCATAATCTCGGTTATCGGACGGGTCATTAATAGTAGGAACGCTTGCGGTCCCCGCCTCAAATAGAAATTCGAAACAAGGGAAATCCGTTTAGAATGAACGCGAAATTGCGCTTTCGAAAGCTTCTCATCGAATTTTACGGGGTGCTCGTTGGGGAACTGGATCTCGCTGTAATAGTCGTCCGTAATTCTCCTGCTTGGAGGATGGAATATCTGCGCGATCGGCTCAATGAAACCCAAGGTCGGAAGCTCGCCCATAGACTCGCGCATATGCATATCGTTTGCTAGGAACAATACGGAATGTATCAGCTCATGCCTCAGGAAGGATTCGTTCACCCCCTTTTGAAATGCAACGGTATGGGCCTTTACCTCATACTGGTTTTCCCTCGTAGGATGGAGGTTCATCGGAGTCAAACGCACGATGGGGATTTTTGATAGCCTGGATATTTCGGTATAGAGCTCCCTTGCAATCGGAGGCAATTGATAATGCCTGAATGTCTGGTAGGGCGCGGGCAATGACTGCATAGGATTATTCAGATAATAAGAATTAAAGCATATCCGGTTCGCAGATGTAGGCAGGGATGAAGGTAACGCGACTTGGGATACACCTTCTCCGCAGTGTTAGTGAGTGCAGCCCCCCAGCGCGCAGCGGGTCGAATTGGAAATTTCCCTTCAGCTAAGTCCGCTCCGGCGCCTCCACGTTGTGTCTTGCGAGCATGCATTTGTCCGTTTATAGTTGCTCCTTCCGGCCTGGCTCATTCACAGGTAAACGCATAACGCAAGGCAACGCTTCGACGGCACCGCAACGGGCTGAAGAAACGCTTCCCACCCTTCCCGCAGCTTTCACTCGCCTCAAAGGGATTGGCGATTGTAAGGAACCCTTAGCTCCCCGGCTATCTGGAAGACTGCGTTATTGTTTTGGGAGTTGCCGGTTATAAATGTATTCAAAATCGGAAGGGGTGGCGGCGACACGTGGAGGGGAAGCCATTCCCCTGTGGGTGTCGAATCCCTTAGCTCCCCGGCTATCTGGAAGACTGCGTTATTGTTTTGGGAGTTGCCGGTTATAAAGGTATTCAAAATCAGAAGGGGTAGGGGCAACACGAGTAGGGGCAACCGGTCCCCCGGAGGCGTTGCTCACTTTTTTAAACCACTTCTGCTTATTCAATTCATGTACGAAGCGCGCGTTGAAATTGACTACCCTTTTTCCAATTACGTCATCGAGGAGAAGCCGCTCTCGGCGGATCTCGAATACATCATGAATGACTTCATCAAGCTGATCTCGCAAAAAACCCAATTGAAGGATTTCAGCCGCACCTACAAGCTCGAGGAAAAGGAGCGCTTCTTCAAGGAATTCCTATCCGGCTTTGATCAAGGCATAATCGGCAAGCCGTTGCCGACGGAGGAACGCAGGAAGATGCGCGAGCAGCTGATTGTGCTTTTTTCGCAGGTGCTCCCGGATCCGGTCTCGCAGAAGCTGATGGTGCAGCAGCTGATTTCCCGGATGTTTGGGATTGCCCTGCTTGAGCCTTTATTCGAGGATGATGAGCTCGAGGAAATAATGGTCAACGGCCCGTACGATATTTACGTTTTCCACAGGAAAGTGGGGATGTGCAAAACCAACCTGAAATTTCGGGATGAGAAGCACATGCTCGAATTGCTCCAGCAAATCCTCCCGGATGAGCGCAGGACAACCGAAGACATCCGGATGCCGGATGGCAGCCGTGCGAATGTGCTCTTCCCGCCGGCAGTTGATCAGGTCACATTGACAATCCGTAAATTCAAGCAGCAGCCCATGACCGTGATCGATTTGATAATAAACGGCACCATGAACCTGGACATCGCCGCATTCCTTTGGGTCATGATCGAAGGCTTCCGGCTCCATCCCATGAACCTGTTGATTGTGGGTGAAACCGCAAGCGGCAAAACCACCACGATCAATGCCCTAAGCAGCTTCATCCCCCCCTCCGAAAGGATCGTGAGCATGGAGGATACTAGGGAAATCAGCCTGTATGGGATGGAAAACTGGGTTGCCACAAAAACCACGGAGCATGTGGATCTGGAAGGGCTTGTGAAGAATTCGCTTCGTATGCGGCCCGACCGCCTGATCATCGGGGAGGTTCGGGGCAGTGAAGCGCATCCATTATTTACCGCCATGAATATCGGCTCCCGCGGCATGCTTGCCACATTGCATGCCCAGGATGCGAAGGATACGATCCAGCGGCTTGAGAACTTCCCGATGAATGTGCCGCCAAACCTGATCCCGCTTGTTGATATAGTTTTGGTGCAGCATAGGATTTACACAAAGAAGGACGGCCTTGTGAGGCGGGTGACCCAGATTGCAGAGCTTGACTGGCTCGACAATGTGGTCACGCAAAATGAGCTTTACAGGTTCAACTACGAGCATCTCGCACCGGAAAAAACCAACCTGCCCTCGCAATCACTTGAAAAGCTCGCGCGCGTGACCGCCAGGTCGCCAAGTGAGGTGACCGCCGAGATTGCGCAAAGACGGAAAATGCTTTCCTACCTGGTCGAGAACAAGGTCACGAAAATTGAGGATGTGAACCTGTTCATGCGCAAATACTACGCTGAAATGATCCTTGAGAAGGACGATGATGAAAAAGCGCGGAAGCAGCATTAGTCCTTCCATATGGCGGGATTAAACAGAAGTAATATATTACTGATAAGCCACAAACCTACCCCGCTGTTTTTGCCCATCAAAGCTGAGCCTTATGGCCGAGTATGCGTCAAAGGAAAATACCAAAGAAGAAGTGCTCTCCATCCTGAACCCCAATGTGCGGGAGTGGTTCTCGAATTTCAAAGAACTTACGATGCCCCAAAAATACGGAATCAAATTGATCCACGAGGGCAGGAATGTCTTGATCTCCGCCCCAACCGGTTCGGGAAAGACGCTAACGGCATTCCTGAGCATCATCAACGAGCTGGTCGGGCTCGCGGAAAAGGGGAACCTCGAGGACCGGATTTATTGCATCTATGTGTCCCCCCTGCGCGCCCTCGCAGCTGATATTGAAAAGAACCTCAATGGCCCGCTTTCCGAAATTGAGGGGATCCGCAGGAAAAAAAGCGGAAAGGAGCACCACATCCGGGTTGCAATGCGCTCCGGCGACACCACCCCCTCGGAAAGGGCAAGAATGGCCCGCAACCCCCCCCACATCCTGATCACAACGCCGGAATCCCTTGCGATAATCCTCTCCGCCCCGAAATTCATAGAGAATTTCAAATGGGTCAAATGGGTGATTGTGGATGAAATACACGAACTCGCAAGCGGAAAGCGCGGCGTGCACCTTTCGCTCTCATTGGAACGGCTGCAAAACCTCAATGAGCTGCCAATCGCGCGCATCGGCCTCTCCGCGACAATTGCGCCGCTTGATCAAATTTCGGAATTCCTCACGGGCTATTGCGATGGCAAGCCAAAGGATTGCATAATTGTGAATGCGCAGTATGCGAAGGAAATGAAACTGGAGCTGCTCTCCCCATCTTCCGACCTGATCCATACCGCCCAGGATGAGATGCTAAGGCGCACTTACAAAATTCTCGATGCATTGATACAGCTTCACCGCACCACGCTCATTTTTACCAACACCCGCAGCGGAACCGAGCGCTTGGTGCATCATCTGAAGGAATATTTCCCGAAAAATTACCTCGACCGCATTGAAGCGCATCACTCTTCCCTCTCGAGGGAAGAGCGCAAGGGTGTGGAAACAAAGCTCAAAAACGGCGAGCTGAAAGTGGTCGTGAGTTCCACCAGCCTAGAACTTGGAATCGATATCGGCTACATAGACCTCGTGATCCAAATGGGCTCGCCCAAGAGCGTTTCGCGCGCATTGCAGCGAACTGGAAGGAGCGGGCATGACATCTACAAAATTTCCGAAAGCAAAATGATCGCGCTGGACCGGGATGACCTGGTTGAGGTGGGTGTGATGCTCCAGGAGGCCTACAAGGGCCACATCGACCGTGTGCAGATACCGCAGAACTGCCTTGATGTGCTTGCGCAGCACGTGATCGGCATGGCCGTTGAGAGGCAATGGAAATTCGAAGAGGCACTCAAGCTCGTGAGGCAGAGCTATTGTTACCGCAATTTGGCTGAAAAGGATTTCAGGAGCGTGCTCCTATTCCTTTCGGGCAGCTACGCCTCCCTGGAAAAATACCGCGTTTACGGCAAAATATGGTATGATGAAACTGCGCAGGAGTTCGGAAGGCGCGGCAAATTGCTGCGCGTGCTATATGCGACCAATATCGGCACCATCCCCGATTCGGTTTCCATTTCCGTCCTCCTTCTTCCGCTTGGACGGCACATAGGCAACATTGAGGAGGATTTCCTTGAGCGATTGCGCAAGGGCGACCGATTCGTCCTTGGAGGGAAAACCTATGGCTATGAATATGCGAAAGGCATGAATGCGTATGTTTCGCTTGCCGAGGGCCAAAAGCCCACGATACCCCAATGGTTTTCCGAGATGCTTCCCTTAAGCTTCGATCTTGCATCCGCAATCAGCAGGTTCCGTGGCACACTTGGCGAGATGCTGCGCAACAAGAGCAGGGTGGAAGCGCTCGCATTCATACAAAAGAGCTGCCATTGCAATGAGGATGCGGCAATTGTAATTTACGATTATTTTGCCGAGCAGATGGCATTCCTGAACCTTTTGCGCAGCCATACCTTCCACTCTGAAAAGCAGCTCATTATCGAGGAGTTCCTTTCCGAGGGGAAAAGGCATTTCATTTTCCATTCATTGTTCGGCAGGCGCGTGAACGAGGTGCTTGCGAAAGTGCTTGCCGCAAGGATTTCGCATCGCATCAACCGCAATGTAGTCATCTCCTTAAATGACAACGGTTTCGTGCTTACAATGAGCCGTGCGATCAACGTCGAGATCAAAAAGGAGCTCTTCCTGGTTGCCAATCTCAATTTAGAAGAGGAGGCCAAAGAGGCAATCAAGCAAACCGAAACCCTTAAGCGCAAATTCCGCGATGTTGCCGTGAGGTCTTTGATGATTTTGCGCAACTATTTGGGGCGGAAGCGCTCTGTTGGGAAGCAGCAGATGAGCGCGCACATAATGCTTGGCATTTCTAGCCGGCTTCCCGATTTTCCTGTTATAACGGAAACCTTCCGAGAAATCCTCGAGGACCACATGGACCTGAAAAACGCGCAGGTCGTGCAAAAATGGCTCAAGGATGGAGAGCTTCAAGTGACCGTCCTTCCTTCATATGACCTTCCCTCGCCATTCGCGCAGCTCCTGATCACCCAGGGAATTTCGGATGTGGTCCTTCTTACGGATAGGAAGGCAATTTTAGAGCAGCTGCACACATTGGTGCTAAAAAGGATTGGCAAAATAAGGGATGAATAATGGCAATTCGGGTTGAAAATGGATATGCGCTCTCGAATCGATAATTTCTTCAAAAAAAGGGAAGGTGCAAAAATCAAGGTCCTCAAGGAAAGCGGGGTTTATTTCGAAGAGCTTGGGCTGCTTGCGGTTTCCGACATTCAGATGGGGCATGAGGCGGTGCTTCATAATATCGGCATCGAGGTGCCTGCCCCCCAATTCCCGATAATTATTGAACGGCTTGAGGCGATGCTCAAGGGAACCAAGGCAAAACGCGTCCTGATCAACGGCGATCTCAAGCACGAATTCTCAAAGCCGCTGCAGCAGGAATGGGATGAAGTGCTGCAATTGCTTAATTTTTTCAAGAAGCGGGAAATCGAGCTGATTTTGGTGCGCGGAAACCATGACAATTACGTGCAAAAGATATTGCGCAACCAGAACCTGAAAATGCACGACTATTTTTTCGAAAAGGGCGTGTTATTCGTCCACGGGCACAAGAAATTGGAGGAATACGGCGATATTCCGGAATTCAAGGAATACAAAACCCTTGTGATCGGGCATGTGCACCCCGCTGTTTCGCTGCGCGATGAGATAAATGTGCCCCATAAATACAATTGCGCGCTTAGGGGCGAATTCAACCGGAAGGAGCTGCTGGTACTCCCCTCCTTATCCCCGCTTGCATCTGGCACGGACCTTGTTTCCGGCCATTATGACAACGATCTGGTGTCGCCGATCCTAAAGGATTGCAACATCGATGAATTCGTTCCAACAGTGATCGATGAGGAAGGCGGCGTCAAGGAGTTTCCAAAGATAAAATATCTCTAAGAGGGGGCAAGGCGACACGATGGGGGATTCGTATTCCCTAGGTGTCAAGGGTTCCTAAAATTAAATATCTCTAATAAATCCGAAATCAATCATCCTGCCTTGTTCACTGCCTCAATGCACGCATTCGTTTTCTTTTCCGAATCAAGCGATTTGCACACGGTCGCGTTCTTCGTCATGATTGCGAGCTGGTTGAGGCATTCGCCCTTCACCAGCCAGTCATTTATTATCATGCACGCACTGAAATCGCCCGCGTAAATGCCCCTATTTTTGTAGCAATCCACTCTCGGATCCGGGCTAGTTGTCTTGTTGCACAGATCCATTGTGATTTCGCCGGGGGATACGAAAAGCAGGCATCGAAATATTGCATCGGGGTTCTGGATCCTGTTGCACAGCACCGTGCTGTTGTTTTGCGTCGCCGCCTTGAACATGCAATCATCCTTTTCCGCAGCTGTAGGCATTTTGCCGCATAAATCCGGCTGCGATTTCCCGATTTCTTCCATGCATTCCTTATTTTTCCCCTCGTCTTCAATTTCGCTGCAAAGGCCAAAATCCTGCTTTCCCAACGCGATTTTCGATATGCAATCTGCTTTCAGATCGCCCTGGATATTGTAGCAGAAATTCTCATCCCCCCTCTTGTTTGCAAAATACGCGTAGCAGTCATCTGCCGTATAAATTATTGGCATTTTTGCGCACAATCCCGGATCATCGTTGAAGCTTGCCATCTCAAGCAGGCATGCGGAACGCTCGTTCAAATCCTGCATCCTCTCGCATTTCGAGAGCCCCCCTGTTGGCGAGGGCGACGGTGGTGACATTTCGGTTCTTGACTCGAGGCAGCCTAAGGCAAAAACGCAGGCAATTAGCAGAATAATGACAATTATTGGCTTTTTCAGAATAATCAGCTCTTTTGCATAAATTATGTAATAATTGGAATCCATTTCTCTTCTTATCCTTTTTTATTCATTCTTTTGCCCATAATAACCGTGCCTCCGTAGCTCAGTAGTAGAGCGTTCGCCTTGTAAGCGA
Organism: Microcaldota archaeon; assembly: GCA_043803465.1. Lineage (GTDB taxonomy): Archaea > Micrarchaeota > Micrarchaeia > Norongarragalinales > SBBD01 > JACRGC01. Next base: position 38,865 of record JAZDKC010000074.1, on the reverse strand, counting down.
AAGGTCGCGAGTGCAATCCTCGCCGGGGGCTTTATATATTTGTGAGAGTTTTGTAATAAACGAGGTGGGGATGGAATGAACATGAAGGCAATTGGCATGGCATTGATTCTACTGGGCGTCGCATTTGCAGCGCTTACCGTGAACCAGCTTAATTCGATGGTCGTAAGCAACGCGCAAACCGAGATCGCAAAGCCGATCGCAGAGGCGCAGATTGTTGCGTCAGAAGAGTATGCCCGGAGCTACGGCCAAACCGAAGCTGAAATCGCCAAATCATCCGCTGATGCGCGTGCTTTGATTGATAAGACTGCTGCAGCCATGAGCAATTCCTATATGCTGACCTCATTGATAGACGGGATCCTCGCATTGGTGCTGCTTTTTGCCGGCATCTTTACCTATCCTAAGGAGCATTAGGGGGGGCTTTCTGGATATTCCTTTTTTGGAAGGTAATTTGGATGAGTGAAACCACCAACAAAATCATTGCCGAAATTTACGAAGAGCTTCTGGAAAATCCCGATCTTACCCCGCAGGAGCTTTTACGCCTGAAGAACAAACTGGCAAGCAAATACAAGCAATCTCGGGCAATCAAGAACCCTGAAATATTGGGCAGGTTGGATTCGCTTGGGCTACTTACGCCTGCAATGAAAAAAGCGCTCAAAATCAAGCACATCAGGTCTCTTTCGGGCATCTCGAATATCGCCATAATGACCGCTCCGCTTCCGTGCCCCGGCAGGTGCATCTACTGTCCCGGCGGTCCCGCCTTCAATTCCCCCAAATCCTACACCGGCAAGGAGCCCGCTGCAAGGCGGGCAGAGCAAAACGATTTCGATCCCTTCAGACAGGTGCAAGCACGGCTGCATCAATTCTCCATTATCGGGCATACGGCTGAAAAGAACGAGCTAATCATCCAGGGCGGCACGCTCAATTCACTTCCGAATGAATATCAGGCGGATTTCATCAAGGGCGCGTATGATGCGTTCAATGAAAAAAGGTCGGATTCATTGGAAAATGCAATCAAGCTCAACGAAACCGCAAAACACCGCGTGATCGGGCTGACCATCGAAACCCGGCCCGATTTCTGCTCGGAAGAACAGCTCTCGAAATTGCTGGAGTTCGGAACCACGAGAATAGAATTGGGGGTCCAAAGCCTGGACGATGGAATATTGTTGAAGAGCAAGCGGGGCCATAATTTGGAGCAAGTTGTCGATGCTACCCGCAGATGCAAGGATTCCTTGCTGAAAATTTGCTACCATATGATGCCCGGGCTTTTCGCAACCCCGAAAATGGATGTCGGCTATTTCAAAAAACTATTCACCGACCCCTCATTCCAGCCGGATATGCTCAAAATCTACCCCACTTTGGTGATGCCCGGCACCGAGCTTTATGAGATGTGGAAAAAGGGCGATTATACGCCCTATACTGCAGATGAGGCAGCGGAAGTGATTGCAGAGGCAAAACGGTTCGTGCCCGAATGGTGCCGCATCATGCGCATAAACCGCGACATTCCCGCCAACCTGATAGCCGACGGAGTGAAAAAGAGCAACCTGCGCGAGCTTGTTGCCGAAATATTGAAAAAGAAAAAGGTAAAGTGCAGATGCATCAGATGCAGGGAGATTGGCATTAAAATGTTGAAAGAGAAGATAACGCCCGACTATGATGCGGTAGAGCTAATTCGCAGGGAGTACGATGCTTCGGGAGGAAAAGAAATCTTTCTGAGTTTCGAGGATAAAACCAATGACGCATTGATGGGATTCCTCCGCCTAAGGAAAAATTCAAATCATCAGTTCATGCCGCAAATGGATGGGCGTGCTTTTGGAATCCGCGAATTGCACGTATATGGCGAGCAAATTCCTCTCGGCAAAAAAGGGACCGGCAAATTCGACCCCGTCCAGCACGAGGGCTATGGCACGCAGCTACTTGCGCAGGCAGAACGCATCGCAAAAGAGGAATTCGACGCGAAAAAGATGCTGATTATTTCAGGAGTGGGCGTGCGCGAATATTACCGAAAAAGGGGTTATGCGCTGGAAGGAGTTTATATGGAGAAGAAATTATGATTTCTTCATCCGTTGGAGCACATTTGTCACGAAATGGCCCAGAGTTTGCTTGTTGTCCTCAAGAGAAGATAAAAATACCCTTCCTTCCCGGATGAATACTACTGTCGGAAATCCGTCCGGTGCGTATTTTTTCCTCAATGCTTCGTGATCCATTGTTGGGTAAACGGCTTTTTTTCCTCCACCTTCAACTTCTTTCCTTTCATGGGACAAATGAAACCTAGCGACTGTAATTCCTGCCTCTTCCAATAGCCCGACATTCGATTCGAAATGGGGCTGTAGCTCCTTGCAATCACCGCACCATGTCGCGCCGAATTTAACCACGAGGGGCTTGCCGGAGGCCACCAATTTTCTGAATTTTTCCGGGCTTTGAATTTCAACTATGGCCATTCCGATCACCTACCTAATTATCTCTATCTCTTTGAATTTTTCAAAGTCCGAATCCCAAGTAAAAATACTTTTGATTCCACTCTCCTGCATTGTGATGCAAATCAAGGCATCGGAAAAATCAGTTCCGGTCCTATTTGCAAGATTCATCGCATCCTCCGCGCTTTTTTGGGAAACCGGCAGTAATTCGAAGTTTTTGTCCGCGATCAGCGAATCGATTATTTGGTTGCATGTTTCCTTGCTTGTCCGTCTCTTTGCAAAATTGGCGAATTCGATCAATACCGGCATCGGAAGTGCTATGCGTTCTTTTTTATCGAACAATTCTGTGAGCTTTTCCTTCGTTTCCCGGATGATTTTTTTGACCGAGGTATTCGAGCCTTGTGGCTGGTCGAGCATGTAATAAATTAGTACATTCGTGTCTGCTGCTATCATCTAATCCCCCCCAAATGCCTCCTGTTCAGCGTCCTCGGCTATGACGTCATCAATACTCTTGACATCGCCGACATCGATTTTCAATTTTCCCATCCATTTCCGAAAGCTGCCATGGGTTCGGCGCCTGATGCGGATTTCGTCCTCCGTCCTTGTTATCAGTATATCTTTCGCAAAGCCTCCCCTTAGCCTTCGAGGGATCAGTACCCTGCCGTAATTGTCAATCCTTCCGCGAACCCAGCCAAGTGCTTCCATATTTACCACTTTTCGCCATAAATTGGCAATTATTGTTTTAAATGGCAAATTTATTAAATATTGGCAATCCGATGATTTATGCAATCAAAGCCAATACCCCGTCCTTCCCTCGCCGGTTATCTCCGATGAGCCGATCGCATTGTACTTCTTCCCTTCAATCACCACTTCCGCGTTGCACGGATAGGTGTTATAGTCTATATCCGTCTTCAGGATGAGGTTTGCAAGTTTGGTTCCCCTGATGGAATGGATATCTATTTCATATTTTGGCGAAATTTTCAATTCCACCTTCCCATCCTTCGTTTTCACGGAAAGCAACGGCGTTTTTGGCGATTCCCATTTCAATTTCACTTCGGGCTCTTCATACAGCTCCCCCTCGCCGGTTGCAGGGTCCCATGAAAGCAGCTGTGCATAAATCGGGATGTTGATTTTGCCCTTCTTGAAGAAGAAATTCATGAAGCTAACTATTTTCTCGATTTTTTGGTCGTCATCCTGGTAGCAATCAAGAACACTCCAATGCCATCCTTCGGAAATCATCGGCGCCCGCATGTGTATGTTCTCATTATACCCGAAATTGCTTGCAATGTTCTTTCCGATCAGCTCCTCCGCCTCCCCCAATTTGAAAAGTGAAACATCCCCCTTCCCCTCGATTTCAAGGGTCCCTTTTGCAGGCGAAATCATCCAGTATGCGAAAATCTGGCCATATTCATTGAAGACGCATTTATTCCTGCCGGTCTCCTCGGATATTTTTTCGAATTTATATGTAAGGCTGAGCTCGCCTTCGCTTGTGGGCCCCTTCTTCATGAATTTCGCGGAAATCTCATATTCGGAAGGCATTCCCCTCCATTCGACCTCCCTTTCGCCTTCTTTTATTGAAAATTTCCCTTCCCCGAATTTCGTGGTGTTGTTGCAAAATCCCTCCCCCAGCTTGTAAGTTTTCCCCTTGTACCTAAGCTCATGGAAAAGGTACCGCTGGAAATCATCATAGCCGAGGGTGATGTATGCCGAGAGGTCCTTGTTCGTGATATTCGCATATATCCAGCCCCTCTCCCCGGTTTTCTTGGTTTCGCCGTAAAGCCTGTCCATCTTGAAGAACTGCTCGTATTTTGCGGGCTCCTCCAGCCTCGCCTTCGTCTTCCCGTCGAAATAATGCACCAGCACCTGCTTGTTTGTGAATTTCATATTTACCCGGCTTTGATTACTCCCCAAACATTTAATATTCTTGGGAAGAGTAAAACACCCTACAATTATCATTAACGGTGATTAAGATGCAAAAATGCGTTTACCTGGTGGAAATGAAGGAATACGGCAAGCTGAAGGATATTGTAGCCGCAAATCCGTATGAGAAGGATTCATTTGCAGTTGTGGGCTATACCCTCAAGGACAGCAAGGCAGCCGGGATGAAGGGCGGCTTTTATGTGCTATTCTTCAAGGCTGAGGACCCCGAACTTGTCGCAAAGCTCAAGGAGAAGCTCAATGTGCTGCTGACAGCAAAGGAGCTTGACGGTGAGGAGAGGGAAAAAATCATCTCGCAAATCGAGGCCGAGGAAGATTCGGCAGCGGCAGGCCTGGGCTCGATTTTCGGGTAAATTGAATTCTACTCGAAAATCTTTTCAACTTTTTCAAATTTTGCCAAATTGGCCCTATCCATCTTATCGATTATCTCCCACACGCCCTTTTTAGTGAGTATTTTCTTCGCCCAAAGCGCCTTAAGCAGCATCGGCAATGTCATGTACCTTACCTCCAGGCCTCTGCACGCCAGCTTCGCAGCCTCCTCGTTGGTGGAATAGATCACGCCCCGATTCCTTGCAATCGCGATCCCTTCCAGCTCCTCCTTTGAGAGCATGAAAAATTTTCCCCGCATTTTTGCAACGAGCTCCCTCTCCTTATAATGCAATTTCCTGCTGGCGATATGAATATGCTTGAACCTCGTTTCCTTTTTCTCCCGCTTCAACTTGGTTGCAGCTGACGGCGCGATGATCCAGGAAGGCTCGCCGAACAATTCGTTCAGGCTGCTGATCATCTCAACCGAAACCAGCTTGTGCAGCAATCCCAAATCAATGACAATTTCCATTCAAGATCATCCGGTTTCAGTAATTCTCTCCAAGTCGGATTTGTCCGCCTTCGTCTCCCTGAAAACCTTGTGGTGCTCCATCATTTTCTGCAGCTCTTCAACAGATATTTCAGCCACTTCGGCAGCCTTTCCCACGCTGATTTTCCCCTCTTTCATCAGCTCAATTGCAGCGGCGTGCCTAAGGTTCGGCCGGTTCTTCATAAGCAATCGCATTGCATCCTTTACCACATCTGATTTGCTTGAAAAATGGCCCGATCTGACCAGTGCGGCAATCTCCTCTTCCATCAATCTTGGCAAACTAAAGCTTGATACCATCTTTTCACCTCAATAAAGCTATTAACTATTAATAACTATTCTTATTATAAACTAGTGGTTTTAGGCAGAGGGGTTTTAAAGGCGGGAAGAGTAACCCAAATGCCTCTATTAGAGGTAATTTTGCAGTTTTGGTGTTTATGCGCGGCAAGGTCTACTTATTCGCCCCGTTCGCATTAGCCCTGCTTTCACTTCTCTCTTTAACCACTATTGACAGCATCAATCAAACCATCCAAAACGAGAGCTCCAACTCCACGAATCTTACATACCCGACAGCAAGCATTGCACCGGAATTCCTCAACCTTACCGACTTCAATTTTACCCTTTCGAACCTTTCGAATTTCACCGATTCCGGCCTGCTTGAGCTAAACGCTGATTTCCCCGATGCGAATGCGACCAATCAGACCTCGGAAAATCAGACCCAACCGGGCGATCCCATTTCCCCGAATGAAACGATTTCCAACCAAACGGGCGCGAACGATTCGATTGTCAATCAAACGATCCTGAACGAGACCGACGCAAACGAAACGATTTCCAATTCAACATTCCTCAATCAAACCGGGATGAACGAATCAATCACAAATCAAACCATTGCGAACGATACAATCGCGAATCAAACCTTGATGGATGAAACCATTCTTAATGGGACTATTTCCAACAACACCTTTTTGAATGAATCGTTTTTCAACCAGACCGGCCTCAATCAGACTTCCCTAAATGAAACCGATCTGAACGAAACCGGCCGCATCGCCGAGCTTCCGGAATTGGGGATCCTGAAGGAAAAATTCAAGCATCTGAAAAAATTGAAATTCACCTCGCTTAAAAAACGGGTGAAAAACGTAAATGGCACGAACGAAACCGTTTATGACCTCGGGCTCTCCATTGCCTCGGATAAACGGAAAAAATCGAATTCCGGGGAATTTGACGGATCCTCCATTGAAATTCTGGGGCTCAGGGACCCAACAAGCCTCGATCATATCAATGGCGAGCCCCCCTCCAAATTTGCAAACATCTTCCAATCGGAAAGGGCGAACATCATAGGCTACTTTACAACCGATTTCATCGGACTGAACTCGCTGGAATTCGAGGAGGCCTTAATTTCCCTCCCGGCAAATTCCAAGACCGAACGGATTGTTTCCTGCACCAATTACGACGCCGCATCCAACCTCTGCGCAAAATGGGAAATGATCGACGCGGCATTCGCCGAAACCGATGGCCGTATCAATTTCAAGGTGGACCACTTCTCCGGCTATGCGGGCGTGAATATCACGATCCTGAATCTCCAAAGCTTCCCTGCAGTCGGAGGCAACTGGACCGTGCGGTTCACGACAACCGGCTCCGCCCCCCTTACGGTAACTGCAATTGACAACACCACCTTCGACCATGACCTGGAGTTCAAATTCATCAAGTGCGGCGAAGCGGATGCCGGCGCGAGTTTCAATGGCACCTCCGCATTCATTGCAGACTATTCCTGCGAACTCGAGGGCTCGGAGGAAAGCGCCGTCCGCACATCCGGGCCGCATCGCCTCGAATTCCGCTTTGGTGACGCGGTCGCATATGCGAACAATACGGCGTCCCAAATCCGATGGTTCCTGTCTAATTCCACAAGCGATGTCGCCACTCTGAACAAGAGCTTGCAAGTTACTACTCCCAATAACGACCCCTGGACCCATGTATCGAATGCAACAACCCTGACCTGCTTCAACGAAACCTGGTTTACCCCCCAATTCAATCAAAGTGCCGGTTTGGAGAAAGAACTGGTGAATGGGACAATTTACATTTACCTGGGCTTCAAGGGCAATGAGGGTGTTACCGGGCAATCCTCAAATTTCACCGTTAGCCTTTTGAAATACAATAGCACCGGCTCGGTTTATGAAATCAACCGCACGAATACCACAATTGATTGTTACAAGGCCTTCATAGGCGCCTTTGCAACTATGACCATGGGCCCGGGCGAAAACGCCACCCTTTACCCAGGCGAAAGGCTAGGCTTCCGGACTTGCACCATCCAGAAGAATTGCGCGAACATAGCGCTCTTCTGGAATCGGACGGACACCTACATGGAATTCAGCAACGAGACCGTAGATTGGTGCGGCAACGTCTCCAGCAATTTCAATTTGAGCACCGGAATTCTTGATGCAAGGGGGTCCTGCCTTACATTGCAGGCGAACGACGTTACAATCGACTGCAAGGGCAAGCAAATTATGGGCAGCGGCTCCGGTGCCGCAATAGACCTCAACGGTTTCGACAACGTCGTCGTGAAGAACTGCGTCATTTCGAATTTCACCGACGGCATCTATGGCCGCAGCTCTGACAATTTCACGCTGGAATATTCTACTTTCTACAATAATTCGGATGGCGTGGATATCGGATCCTCCTATTTCGCATTGATCAATTCGAGCGTATTCGACCACAATCAGCGCACAGGCGCGGGGGTCAACATGCTTGCTGCCCACAATGTCACTATTATCAATTCGAGCTTCATCAACCTCTCGTCGGGCATTGTGGGTGGCAACTCGGATAATACTTATTTAAGCGTAATCAATTCCACCTTCATAAATAGCACCCGCGGGGTATTTTTCTACGGCCTTGGGCATTCCAATTTTTCAAACAACTCCTTTTCAGGCAATGACGACGCGATTACCTTCAGGTCGTGGAGCTTGGTTGGCACATTGACCCGCTCAAACAAGTTATTTTCGAATACTTTCCAGAACAACAGCATCGGCATTAAGCTGTTTATAACGTCCCTTTATTACATACAGAATAATTCATTCATAAACAATACCTTCCGCAACAGCAGCACAACCAGCTTGTATTTGCTTGGCTATTCCAGTTACCCGGAACTCATAGCGGATAATAATTTCACCAACAATATTTTTTACAATGCGAGCATCGGCAGCGACATCAACATTTCTGATGTAAACTTCTCTACCAATATCTTCCTCAACAATTCATTCACCCGCTCAAGGCTCGGTTTCACTTCCGGGAACATGACCTTGCAGAATTATGTCCGGGTGAATGTCACCAGTTCTAATGGCGTCAGCCTTGGGTCTGCCTTTGTCAATATAACCAACTCGAGTTTCGGCGCAATCAATTATACGGACCAAATAACGGGTGCCAATGGCTTGACTGCCTATGTGCCCCTGAACGAATTCATCGGTAGTTACTCGGTTAACACGAATTATTCATATTACAATGTTACTGCAACCTGGAACGGCTATACGAATTCGACCTTAAGCATGATCAACTATTCCCAGGCCGTTCCGATCATCATCCCGGTTACAGTCTGCGGCAACCTCGGATATTCTGCGACTTTGGCAGTTCCGCTTTTCGCGAATGGCACCTGTTTTACCGTTACTTCCTCCAATATTGTTTTGGATTGTGCCGGCCATGCCATATCGGGCGATGGCACGGGAAACGGCGTGGATATTACGTCTTACTCCAACGTAACCATCCGTAATTGCAACATATCCTCCTTCGACCGCGGGATCGACAGCGAAGGGAATAACCTTACTATTGCCAATAATTCGATTTGGAACTCCACTTATGGGGTCTTATTGCAAAACAATGCATTTTCTAATGTGACCAACAATTCGATTTACAATAATTCGAATGGCCTGGGCCTGTTCAGTTTTGTTGGTAATAATGTAAATAACACCATTGCAAACAATATTTTTGATAACAATTCCGATGGCATCGAATTTTTCACCGCCGTAGGCGGAAGGGCCCAGAACAACACCATTGCCAACAATACGGTGAGGAATAGCAGTTCAAAGGGATTCCATCTGAACGGGCCTGCCGGCAATCCCGAATACACTATGTTCAACAATTTCACAAACAACATAATCATTTCATCCCCAACCGGCTCGGATATCACTTTCGCCAGTTCCTGGAACAATTACTTCATAAACAATTCATTCAACCGCAGCAATATGCTATATGCCAGCGGGATCAACAACTTCACAATCCAGGATTATTTCAGGGTTTATGTGACCGGTTCGAATCTGGCCGGCATTGAGAGCGCAAATGCGAACATAACCAATACGAGCAGCGGCGCATCAAATCATCGCAATCTCCCTACGGACGCAAACGGCTATACTGCCTGGGTTGCGGTTACGGAGTTTTTCGGTAATAATTCCATTAACACCTCTTTTGCCAATTACAATTTCACCGCAAATTATTCGGGGGTTACCAACTGGACCACCTATCCCACGAACCAATCCGCCGAAGTATTGGTGGTACTCCCAATAATCACCTGCGGTTCGATTGCCACTTCGACGGCATTGACTGTAAGCCTGAACGCACAAGGCACCTGTTTCACCGCGAATGCGGACAATATCGCCATCGATTGCAACAATTATTTCGTGACCGGCAACGGGAGCGGCATCGGCGTGGATGTCGGCTCCAGGACCAACGTGACCGTCAAGAATTGCAGGATAACGAACTTCACGAACGGCGTCCAGGGAATCGATGCCAATAATTTCACCATGCTGGGCTCCAACGTCTCAAATTCCACAAACGGGATCATGCTCCGCAACGGCCAGTTCCACAACATTTCCGCCAGCTTCTTTTACAACAACACTGTCGGTGTCAACCTTTCCTCGACTTCAGGCGGCTACCTCAATTTCTCGAGGATATACAACAATACCTTCAACAACAATTCCTATTATGCGCTGCAGATCTCCTGCCTTTCGGGTTCGAACGGCTGCAACAATAACACGATAGAGAACAACACCTTCCGAAATAGCACAATTTCCAATCTCTTCCTGACAACCACTTCGGTTTCCAATGGGAACCTGACCAAATACAACAATTTCATCGGCAACCTCTTTTACTTCTCCCCGCGGGGCTTCGATATCAACATCACCAATATCAACCAATCCACGAACATCCTCCTGAACAATTCATTCAACCGCAGCCGGATAGGCTTCTCGAACGGGAATGTCACGATCCGGGACTACGTCCGAATTTACGTCCGAAGCACTGCAGGCACCGCAATAGTCAATGCAAATGTGAACATGACAAACTCCTCTTTTGGCGCCACAAACTTCACCAACATGCTAACGGATGCCAACGGCCTCACGGACTGGCAGGAAGCCAACGAATTCATTGGCAACAGCAGCTCCAATACGAGTTACGGCATCTACAATTTCACCGTCGCCTATTCCGGCGCCGTGAATTCGACTTTGCTTCCTATCAACGATTCGAAGACCATTTTGATGGTGCTTCCGGTCGTCCCCTGCGGCACGATCGCTGCCTCCACAACCCTGCCCGGAAGCATCGCATCGAATGGCACGTGCTACACCATCTCGGCCTCAAACATCAATTTCAACTGCAACAACTTCAATATTACCGGTACTCAGCAGAACGGCTCCGGAATTGTCGTGAACGGCGTAACCGGGGTCAACATCACCAATTGCCATCTCGTCAATTTCTCAAACGGAATCGAGCTCCTTCCGGGTTCGCACATCGCCAACCTTTCAAACAATACCTTGACCAACAACTCGAATGCCGGGATTTACGTGAACGGATCCGCTAACACGCTTCTAATCCGGGGCAACAAATTCATTTCAAATGGGAATTACTCGATCCTCGTAGACTGGAGCGGCAATTCGAACATTACCTCCAACAATGTAAGCAGCCAATTTGGAGGCAATTATTCATCGTTTGGCCTGAATGCGACCGCATTTTACTTTTTAAATCTGACCAACTCCAGCATAACCAATAACGCCATTTCCACAGTGATCGGCGGTAGGGGTCCCGTAGGTACGGATTCCAGCAGGCCGGGAAAGAACGGCGGCGGCGCAATCGGGATTTTCCTGGTCAATGGTACCAATAATACCTTTTCCGGCAACCGGATCGTGAATATTTCCGGCGGGAACGGCGGCGCGCCTTTCCAGACTACGGCAGCATCGAACACCGGAGGCGCTGGGGGAAAGGCGTTCGCAATTATTTTGGATTCATCCCGCAACAACACCTTCAGCAATAACTCAGTAACCGGGATATTCGGCGGCAAGGGGAGTGCGGCCAATGATATTCCTGCAGGCAATGGCGCTGCAGGAGGCGCGGGAGGTTCGGCGATAGGCATAGCACTGAACTCCTCCGACAGCATCTGGTTCAACAGCTTCAATATATCGAAGGTAATTGCCGGTTCAGGCGGGGATGGTGCAAAAGGCGGCGCAGTGAATTTGTATGGGATTGGGGGCGACGCGGGAAATTCGACATTATTCATTTCCAACTCCTCACTCAATACGACCATACTTGACTCGAATTTCAGCAATTCCTCTGCAGGTGTGGGCGGCAACGGCAGCACCCTTGGCGGCAGGGGCTCCGCGTTCGGCCTGCAGCTTCTGTCCACAAACTTTACCCTGGTAAATTCATCTTATTTTGATGGAATTGTGAACAACAGCAACGGGACTGGGGGATTGGTAATCGGCCTCCACTTCCTTGGGAGCTCGAACAACAACGCTTTCAATTCGGTTTTCAATTACCTGCCGGCTTCCGGCAACAATTACTCGGTTTATTCCGAAGCCAACTCGCAGAACAACCTCCTTCAGAACCTATCGATTACTAACCGGAAATACGGATGGGGAAGCGGCAACAACAATCTTACCGTAAGGTGGAATGTGGATATTTTCGTCGGCTTCGAGGACAACAGCCCTGCTAACGGTGCGAACATCACGATCCGGAATTCTACATCCGGCGTCCCCCAGTATACCGGCTTGACGGGCGCAACCGGCTACAATACGACCCAGGCAGTCACGGAATTCACGGGCAACGACACGGCCAATACCACGTATAATTCCTACAACCTGACAGCGACCCTTTCGCCTTATTTGCCCGTTTCCCAGCTTTTTGACATTTCCTCCTATAGGCTCCTGACCCTTACATTATCCCCCTGCGGCACCATCACAACCGATCTTTCCCTCAGTGCGGATGTGAGCACAACGAGAGGCACCTGCTATACTATCGGTGCGGACAACATCCAGCTCGATTGCAACGGCTACAAAATTTCGGGCAACGCATCAGCAGATAGCTACGGAATTGCCAGCAACGGTTTCCGCGATTTCCGGGCGAACAATTGCCGAATATTGAATTTCACCAATGGCATCTTCCTGAATAATACGGTTAATGCGACTTTCAACGGTGTCAATCTGACAAACAGCACGCAATACAACCTCTTCCTCAACAACGCCACCTACACGAATTTCACCAACAGCTCGTTTGGCAACATCTCGCTTGCCTACGGCGACATTTACATGAACAACTCCGCAACCGGCAGCCATTTCATCAACACCGCATTCAACCGTTCCACCACCAAGAATGGCACGGCCGGAAACAACATGACCGTTTTCTGGTTCATGGGTGTAATTGTGAGGGATCAATCGAATAATCCCGTGCAATCAGCTTCCGTAAACATAGCGAATGTTACCGGCGCATCAATGGGAAGCGGCACTTCAGATGCGAACGGCAGAATTGCGAATCAGGTCCTTCAGGAGTATGATCAAGTTGCCGAGGCTGCCTACGTTCCGGGTTGCACCGGCAGCGATGATGGAATCAACTGTTACATCCCGTACAATGTGAGTGCAACCAAAACAGTAGGCTTGCTTAGTTACAGGGCAAGCAACAGTTCCGTGCTAAACACTAGCTCATCAGTAATATTGTACCTTAATGCACTACCCTCTATTTCCCTTAACTCGCCCAATGATCTGCAGGCGAGCAGCAGCAAAACGGTTACCTTCTCATACGCGCCAGTTGATGACGGCGGTTACAATAATTGCAGCATTTGGACCAACGCCACCGGAACGTTCGAGTACACGCAGCTCAACCAATCCGCCATTTTGAACAACTCCGCAAACACCATCAGCTACACATTTGCAGCGGACGGAGACTATTTATGGAACGTGCAATGCTACGATAATGCTATCCCTTCCAGCAGCAACTTCTCTGCAGCAAATCGCACTGTGAGGGTGGATTCGACCGGGCCATCAAGCATTCAAACTATCGGGCCCACTCTTGGAAACAGCAGCAATACGAGCAGGAATTGGGTGTATGCTAATTACACCTTTACGGAATTAAACGCATTCAACTGCTGGGTGCAATGGGTAAACACCAGCACCTACAACCTTACCGCAACGTTAAGCAATTCCAATTGCTTCCTCAACATCACCGGCCAAACCGACGGCAACTGGAATTACACCTTGTTCGTGAACGACTCTGCCGGTAACCTCGGCTACAATGGCACATTCACCGTTACTGTTGATACCCTGCCGCCTTCCAGCATAAAAACCGAATCGCCCACACTTTCAAACAATTCCCATTGGGGGTACGGCTGGGTCTATGTGAATGCAAGCTTCAACGAGCCCAACCCCGGCGCATGCACCCTGCAATATTACAATGGATCGATCGCGAACTATTCGATGGCAAGATTGGACGGCACTTGCAATGTGAACCTAACAAGCCAGCCTGACGGTGTTTGGAATTACACTATTATTGTAAATGATTCGGCTGGCAATATTGCGCAGAACGGCACATTTACTGTCACAGTTGACACTCTTGCGCCCTCCAACATTGCAATGGTTTCCCCCACTCTCGCAAACCTCTCTTTCACCTATAGGAATTGGGTCTATGTTAACGCGACCTTCACGGAACTTTTCCCGAATGCGTGCGTTTTGCAATGGAATAACGGGAGCCTGATGAACCTCACCATGACCCGGTCCAACAATAATTGCTATTTGAATGTGACCGATCAACCTGACGGCTACTGGAACTATACTATTATCGTTAATGATACTTCAGCCAATTCCGCACAAAACGGAACTTTCTACATCAGCATGGATGGCAATCCGCCCGCAAATATCAATACGATCTATCCGACGCCTGCCAACAACTCCTTCCTCAATTATAGCTGGGTTTACATAAATTACACTTTCACGGAAATCAACCCCTACAACTGCTGGGTGCAATGGGCCAACACCTCGGTTTACAACATCACCGCAGGCATGACCGGCAACAATTGCTACCTGAACATAACCGGCCATGCGGATGGGATCTGGAATTACACGGTTTTTGCGAACGATTCCTCCGGAAACATTGGAGGGAACGGCACTTTCAACCTTACGATCGATACGACCTTCCCGATGGTGGATTATATCCTGCCAACCCCGGATGATGAAATCAACCTCTCAAGGAATTGGATTTACGTGAACACTTCCTACACGGATGCAAACCTCCACACCGCATTGCTCTATTGGAACAGCATTGCAGAGCCACTTACCTGCAACGCGCACGCATGCTTCCTGAATAAAACCTCCCTTGCAGAAGGGGCATATTCGTATTATGTTTTCCTGAACGATTCGGCAGGCAACAGCAACCAGACATCCGCAAGAAGCGCATTCATCGACACCATTAATCCTTCGGAAATTACCGCCGTCTTTCCCACTCCTGAAAACTATTCCAGAATTCACTACGATTGGGTTTATGTCAATGCGACTTTTACGGAAATGAATCCGAACAATTGCATCCTCTATTGGCTCAACGGCTCCTCCCAGAACCTCACCATGGCCCGATCAGGAAACAATTGTTATCTCAACGTCACCGGGCAGCCCCTGGGCATCCACAATTATACTATTATTGTAAATGACACGACCGGCAATTTGGGTGAGAACGGAACTTTACAGGTTCAGCTCTGGGAAAATACCGCCCTGAATTACAAGCCTCGCGCCCAATTCTACAACAGGTTCGGAAATGCCAACATAACCGCGATTTTTGCGTCCCTTGACCTGAGCAATCTGACCATCGATTCCGCAGAAGCTGATTTCAATTACGGCAACGGGACGAACATCACGATCAACTCAAACAACATCAGCCTCAACTTCTCCGATTCTCCTGCTGACACCGAATTCTTCAATTCGGGCATCTTCGAGCGGGGGTTCGATTCGGGAAATGCGCAAACGCATTGGAAGGTGGGCTGGGATTCGGTGGTTGTTGAGAATTCAACTCTTTTGATCGAGGCCGCAATTTCACAGGACAATGTCACCTATTCCACATTTGAAAACCTCACTAACAGCGCAGGATCCGTATTGAACGGCACGCCTGCAAGGTACATGAAATACCGCATCACCTTCGGCTCGAATGGAAGCGTCACCGCTTTCCTCAATGAAATAAACGCAACCGCGTTGTACGGTCTGAATTCAAACATAACGGTCAACCTTACAAATCTGAATTCAGCTTACTCGCTTGCAAAGAGCTGCAGCACTATCGACGGCAATTGCACTGTCGGCTTCATATTCGCTTCAGAGCTCATCGGCGGCAATTATTCCGTCAATATCACAGCAACGAATAATTCCGCATTCTACGAACCCGCATCGGTACTCTACGAAACCTCATTCGAGGAGGCGATCACGCGTGGAAGCCTTCTTGCCTCAGCTAAAACTGTCTCGCCACCCACATGGTTCCTGATCAATGTCACGCTTACGAACAGGAACAATGCGACGATGTTCGAACCCCTGATCTCATACTTGAGCAAAGGCCAGATGGCCTCTATTGACAAGCTTTCCACAACCTGCGGGGCATCGGTTCCGACATACTCGCATTGCAATGCGACATTCAATGTGACTGTTCCGAACCTCCCGGTATCTAGCTACACCGTTACCTGGAATGCTTCCTACCGGAACAACAATCAAACCAACATGACCATTTCCAATTCTTCCTCGGTAATAGTGCAGTCGACCCATACCCTATCAGCAAGCGTTTCCCTGATCAATATTACCGGCAACCTCAGCCAAATGAACACCACGCTAGTTACCATTACAAACACCGGGAACACCAACCTCGCGAACATCACAATTTCCTTTGTTCCCTCCACGATGGACGGTGCCTGGATCACATTCGATCCGTATGACTTCGGCGGCCTTTTCCCGAACATGAACTTCGATTTGGATGTAATGATCCAAGCGCTTGCGCCCTTCACCCCCGGCGTCTATACCGGCAAAGTAAACATAACCGCGGATGACCTCATCAACGGCCCCAACACCACCGCAACATCCATAGACATCATGGTGATTTCGGAACCCCAAGTTACCGCAACGCCAACTGTCCTTATTGCCGACCAAAACCTCACCTCCAACCCCACGCTTGCGGCCAATATCAGCAATCCCGGCAATGCGCCCGTCACAAATGTGTCTGTGACCCTCGAAAACAGCACAATTCCGGACGGCTGGATTTCATTCGATTCAATTGATCCCGCGTGGGATTCCCTGACGAACTCGTGGACCTCGATTACCGAGGGGACCGAGGCGGTCCTGCAGATCATTGTGACCATATTGGATTTCATTGAGGGGGTGTTTTCCGCAATAATCAAAATCGTTTCCGACGAGGGGGTTGCGACTTATGTGAACGTGACCGTTAATGTGACGCCCCGGCTGGATGCCGTCAGCACTATCAACCTTACGATCCAGCACGGATTCGCAAATGCAACGGAATTTTACATCAACTCTACCGGCAATGTGAAGCTCGTCAACCTCATGATTTCCTACAATGAGACCACTTTACCAGGCAGCTGGTTGGCTTTCAACACCACCTTCATAGAAAATATCACCGAATTCGTCAACTATTCCGTTCAATTCAATGTCACGGTACCCTTCGGCACCCCTCCGGGCAACTACTCCGGGCAAATCAACATTTCCGGCTACAATGCGAATAGAACAATAGGGATTTCTGTTGAGGTGCCTGAAAATGCCACCTGGTATTTCCTTCCGTTTGGCGACCAATACAAGGAATTCGGGTTGGCGGAATCGGGCGCAATCGGGACGATCACCATCAACAACACCGGAAACGCCAACCTCAGTTTTGACATCGGGTACGGCGATTTCGGCGGAAGGGCAAGCTGCATCGGCGGCGACCCCTACTTCCAGGACCTCTGCACGCAGGCGGTAGTTCCCTCGAACCCAACCCTCCTGAATGCAACCAAGAATACGACCACCTCATTCACCATAAGCAAGGTCGCAGCAGGCTTTTCAAATAATTCCGACGGGTATGCCCTGCAGATCACGATGGCCAACAATTCCGGCGTGCCAACCTCCAACTCTACGGTTTTATACTTCAATATTACAAATGCCTTCCCCCAATTCCGTCTTGCGGCGACCTATGTCAATACGGCCCAGCGCCCTTATGTGGAATACAACCAAACCGTGACGCTCAATGTGACCGCAACCGATGATGAATCCTACGGGCTGAATCCGAGCACCGCGATTTTCAACATCTCGCGGCCGGACGGAACCAATGAAACCTACAATGCACTTAACCTTACCTTAAATCCGTTCACTGCCTGCGGTGGCACGTGCCAGGACGCGCAGAGTTACAACCTTGCATACAATGCGACCAACATGAGCGGCAGGTTCAACGTGACCTTCCAGGTTCAGGATGCGCTCAGCCAACAAAACATGACCTCCTTCTATTTCACCGTAATTACCATTACCAATTTGACGCTGTCGGGGAACGGCAGCAATATCACAAACGCCCAACGGAATATCAATTCAACTTTGTTGCTCAACCTATCGGCGAATAATACCGGTTTGGTGAGTGCCTATTCTATTAATTTATCCGGGATGTTCGCGCGCCAGGCAGGCGCAGCGGACACGCTTTCAAACTGGAGCTTTAATGCCATTCCAACAATTCCCTACATCAACGGAACGCTCCAAAACCTTACCACGTTCAATATTACCGTAGGGCAGCGCTCACTCGGGATTTACTACTTCACACCCAATGCCACCTGGGCCCAGCCGAATGGGACAATTGAAGTGATTTGGGGTCCGAACCTCACGATAAACATCACCTCCAACCCCGATTTCAATGTTACCGCCTCAAACCAATCGCTTGCAATCCCGCACGGCTTCAACCAAACGGAATGGTTCTCCATCACTCCGGTTGGAAACGACAACATTACTAATTACACCATTTCCTTAAGCACCAACTACGCGAACTTTTCCGTTACCTTCAACCACACGTCCGGAAACCTGACGCTTGATGGCCTTGCAAACGTTTCAATGAATATTTCCGTTGTTTACGGCGCGAATTCAGGTTTCCGCAATTTCACGGTTAACGTAACCGGGGGGAACTACAGCAAATCCTTCGTTGTCAACCTGACGGTTCCGTTCAACAACACCTGGGCGGCAAACACCAATTTGTTCACTCTTGATGGAATCGCAGGTGAAAATAGCCTCGATAACCGGACTCTCATCGCCCACTATGGAACCGGGGATGCGTTCCTCAATTTCACTTTCAACCTTACGGGCAACATGACCGATTTCTCCAATCTGGTAAACACCTCAAAATACCTCAACACAACGCAATCATATGATATCGGCATCAATTACACCGCCCCCGACAATAATTATCTCTATGTGGGCTGCCTCAATATTACCGAGAAGAACTCCTCCTCCTACCAGCTCGTCAATATTACCTTCCGCTCATTCACGGTTGAATTGAGCGTCGTCAATATCACCGCGCCCCTTCAAGTAATCGCAGGAGACATCATCAACGAATCCGTGCTCCTCATTTTTGGCGGCCAGAACACCACATCCAACACGACTTGGAGCATGTTCCTCAATTCCACCCAATGCCCTCTCCTGAGCAACACCACCTTTGATAACGAATCCCGGCTCGCATGCACTGCGCCTGCCCTGCTGGACGCGGTCTATTATGATTTGACAGTTCGTGCGAATTATTCGACCGGCTCGAGCTATCTGGTAAAAAACACCACCAATTCTGGGTACATTTTCTACAAGGACATCACTCCCCCCCAGATCATCGCGGAATATTCGAATGACACGGAAAGGTATGAAAACATAACCCTTTCAATAAACGCAACCGACAACCTAGCACTTGCAAACGCAACGGTTCAGGTCACATTCCCCAACCTTACTGCGGCAAACTACACGCTTCTGTACAACCCCGGCACCAACCTGTTTGCAAATCAGTTCAACTTAACCGCCCTCGGCTACTATTCTTTAGTTTATTTCGTTAACGACACCACCGGCAACATGAATTATTCCTCTGCCGGGTCGTTTGAAATCTACGAGACCCGCATTTTCAGCGGCACAATTTCAAATCTCGAAGGCAATCCTATAGTGGTCAATTTCACAGTCCGCAATACCTCTGAAAGCAATTATGAGGCATTCTCGACAAATAGCAGCGGTACCTACAACAAATCACTAAGGGCAAAATGGTACGAGCTCAACCTCAAATTCCTATTCTATAACGTCACCGCGGACAGGGTGGATTTCAACACGATCAACCAAAGCCTCCTCTCCCTCGACAACTTCTCGGGCTCGGATATTTCCTCGCAGATATTAGGCGCAAAAGCTGGCTTCGCGGTAATTTCTAACATGCCTACGAACGGCACCCTGATAATTGAATATGCCGACCTGCTGGCCACTATTACGGATGAAACACTGCTTCGCATTTATAATTGCCACAACTACACGTATGCATCAAGGAGTTGCGTGGAAAGCTGGTCGCAGATGCAAAACACCTCCCTGAATACCATCGGGAACACAATCAATGGCACGATTTCCGCTTTTGCCAACACGACCGTCGCGTATGCGCTCGTGCAATACACTGTTCCGACCCCCACTCCCACAACCTTGCCTCCCTACAATCCTCCATCCGGCGGCTCAGTAGGCAGCACCGGCGGCTATACCCCTCCGCAGCCTCCGGCTGCCTCGCCAACTCCCATTCCTGCCCCGACGGATAACGTAAGCAAGCAGATTGAGGAGCTCAAAAAGCTTTTGCAGGAAAATAAGACAAAGGACATGGGCCTCGAGCCCGGCGTGCAGAGCATAGTTTTCGAGCTCTACCCCGGCGAAAGCAGCCAAACCTCCGTGCACATCAAGAACACGCTTAATGCGACCTCGAAAATCAACGTAACACTTGTCGGTGTCATAAGGGATTTCATAACCGCGAGCTCAAAACAGATCAGCCTCAACAGGATGCATGAAACAGACCTGATGATCTTCGCCACAATTCCGGATAAGGCCAAGACCGGCAACTATTACGGGGAGTTGCAGCTCCAAAATGAGGTTGGCAAGATTTCCATCCCGGTAACGGTTCGGGTGCTCGACAGGAAGGAGGAGCGCTCGCTTGATTTGAGGCTTCAGCCTTTGGTCGATACAATCGACCCCGGCGAAACCCTTCGGGTCGAGGTAAACATCTACAATCTTGCCGAGGCGTCCGAAATAAAAGGCATCTTCCACTTGGAAGCGGTCGATCCGGTTACCGATAGTGTCCTGGAGCAGACCCAAGAGGAGGAAATCACATTGCAAAATACCTATAATAGCATCAAGCCAATCAAGATCCCAAGCGATGCGCACACTGGCAGGCTCGTCATACGTGGCGTATTCGATTATTCAGTCGGCGAAACCCTGAAAAAACGTGACGTCACTGCAATAGCCTACGTGCGCGTGCAGACCTCATTCTGGAGCAACAAACTGTTTGGGATGATTTCAATCTGGCAATTCATTCCCCTGCTCCTCATATTGCTGGCAACAATTTTCACATATTATCGCCAATATTCTGTAACGAAATCAAAGCGGCGCTACGTTGCGAAAGTCGACTTCACCAAATTGCCCGAGCCAGGGCTGCGTGCAGGCTTCCTGGGCCTTATTGCCGAAACAAAGGTTCGCTCATTTGCCGCAATAGACAAATTGCAGATGCACACCCTCATCGCTGGCGCAACGGGTTCCGGAAAAACAGTTGCGGCGCAGGTGATTGTCGAGGAGGCGCTGCAAAAGAACACTGCTGTATTGGTTTTCGACCCGACAGCGCAATGGACCGGCTTCCTGCGTGCCCAGAAGAACCGTGACATGCTCCTGAATTACAGGCGTTTCGGGATGAATACGGATGAGGCGAAGGCGTTCAAGGGCAACATCTACGTTGTTCGCGATCCTAACATGGCAATAGACATCAAGAAACTGATGAAGCCCGGCGAGATCACCGTTTTTGTGATGAACAAGCTTTCATTTGCGGATCACGAAACTTTCATTTCAAATACCGTCAAACAGGTGTTTGCTGCGGGCCTTCCGGAATCCCCGCAATTGAAGCTGCTTTGCGTATACGACGAGGTTCACCGCCTGCTTCCAAAATTCGGAGGCAGGGGCGAGGGCTTCATCCAGATTGAAAGGGGCGCCCGCGAATACCGGAAGTGGGGAGTCGGCATGCTGCTTATTTCGCAGGTGCTCTCCGATTTTGTCGGTGAAATCAAGGCCAACATCGGAACTGAAATCCAAATGCGAACAAAATACGAAGGCGACCTGGAGAGGCTCAAGCTCAAATATGGGGAGGATTCGGCGCGCTCAATCGTGAAGGAGAGCATCGGCTCGGGGATGGTGCAGAACTCCGAATACAACAACGGCCAGCCGTACTTCGTGTCGTTCAGGCCGCTTTTGCACAATGTTGTGAGGCTTTCGGATACGGAGCTCTCGCAATACGAAACCTATAATGACAAGGTCGAGAAGCTCGAGGCGGATATGGAGCAGCTTAGGCAGGAAGGCCATGATGTGCTCGATTTAGAGCTTGAAATCAACCTCGCGAGGGATAAAGTTAAGAAGGGGGCGTTCAATATAGTTGAAATATACCTGGACTCCCTGTCGCAGAAGATAGAGAGCATGAGGAAGAAATCCGGCCAGAAGCCTTCTCCCCGGATTGACATGCTGGATTTTGGGATCGGGGATATTTTGGGCGAAAAGAAAGCGGATGAAGCCGCCGGAAAGGATGCAAAGACGGATGCGGAAAAGAAGGACATCGCATAAATTATTTTTAAAAAAGGGATGGCGGATATGTTCATGGCCTTTTTGGACAAAACTGATCCTGATCCGAATGCAGCATTAAAGTAAGTTGATATTATGGGGGTATTTGACAAGGTTTTCAAAAAAGAGCCGACAGAGGAGGAGCTGCAGGCGAAGGAGGACCTGATGATGAAATCCTCCGAGGAAAAATACGAGGAGGATGCAAAGTCGCGCGAATCGGATGAGGCTTCATCCCGCCGGCAACCATATGGGGCTGCGGACAAGGATCTCGTGCGGATGGAGCGGGATGTGGAACTTTTGAAAGTGCAAATAGAACTTATCAAGCAGGCAAAGCAGGTTTCCGACGAGCGGTTCACGAAAATTTCCGAGCAGATTGGCGAGATCCGTGCAACCGTGCTTGATTCGGAAAGGGATGCCGCGACCATCAAGATGCAGGCCGAGAAGGCAACCGAACTGATTTCGATGGTGCAGCCCGAGAGGCTGATGCAGGCTGTAAAGAAAATAGAGCTGAAGCTCGAGGAACAGCAGGCCGTTGATGAGAAATTCTCCGCAATGCAGCAGAAGCTCGTTTCGGAATTGAAGGATTTGCGCCAGCGCACCGAGGCGATCCGGGGCGCGGACACCATCATGAAATTGAACGAGGAGGTGCGCGAGGAACTTTCAACCGCCATGCAGGTGCAGGGAAAGATGGAGCAGCGCGCCGACAAGGTCGAGGCGATGTTCGCCGAATTCCAGCAGCATTTCTACGAATACCAGAAGGTGTTCGACAGGCTCAAGGAGCTCGATGGTGAATTCAAGGACATCTCGAAGGAATTCAATGTTTTCAAGGTGAAGATCGAGAGCGCGGCCAGCAAATCCGATTTTCTAAAATTCAAGAACGATCTGAAGGAATACGGCAATCAGCTTGATGAGAAAATAATCGAGGTCGACAAATCAATTGAAAAAGCGGGGATGGCGAAGGAGGACATCCAAAATGAGCTCATGGATAAGGTCGAGGAGGGCAAGAAGGAAATACT
This sequence comes from Microcaldota archaeon, assembly GCA_043803465.1. Lineage (GTDB taxonomy): Archaea > Micrarchaeota > Micrarchaeia > Norongarragalinales > SBBD01 > JACRGC01. Next base: position 15,542 of record JAZDKC010000074.1, on the reverse strand, counting down.
CCAAAAAATCGCAACCGCAGAGGAGGCGAAGGCAAAAATAGATGGCATGCGCCAGGAGCTGGAGAAGATGATCTCATCCGAGAGCGCGGTATACAAGAAGGATTTTGATTCCCGGATCTCAAAGCTGGAGGGTTGGCTCGAGCGCTGGCAATCCGACAAAAAGATGATTGAGGAAATCGCTGTTGAAATTAAGGACCTGGACCCCCTGAAAACCCAAACGGACAAAAACAGGAAGGAACTTGCCGCAATGGAAACCGGGGCGGGGAAGATGCAGGATAAGTCCTCAGAACTCGAAAAAAGGCTCAAGGTGCTGGAGTCGAGGGGCGACGAGGCTGCGACCAAAGTGAACAGGAAGCTCGACGCATATGTTTCTGATGTGCAGGACAATACTGCCGTGATACGGGATTTGGTGAAGGAGGTTTATTCAATCAAGACCCATTCCGCGAATGCCCTGACCCGGAACGACCTTTCGAACTACCAGAAATCCGTGAACGAAAAGCTCATCACATTCGACATGTCCCTCATTAAGCTGGAGCATCACATTACTGATATAGAGCAGGCGCTTAGGAATGCGCAAAGGGACTACCTTAACCAGCTGAAGGAAGTGCAGAGGAAAATCGTGAAGGCGGAGGAGGAAGAGGGCCGGAAATCCTCCCAAGCAGCTGATAGGAAGGACATCGCATGAACATTTTGGTTAAAAAGGTTTAGCCGGTAATTATTATTGTGGGTTGATATGAAAAAGGTCCTGCTTGTCGCACTTGGGAGCACTGCAAGGGCGGATTGCCTTGCGGAAGCAATAGAAAAAAGCGCCGACGCGGACCTCTACTCGTACATACAGAGCCCCAACCCTTCCGTTATCCGGCGCTCAAAGTCGCATTGCCTAGGGAAATTGGATGATTTCGCCTCATTGAAAAATTTCGCGAAGCAAGTGAAGCCGGATCTCGCGATAATTTCCCCAGATTATGCGATAGCCATCGGGGTTGCGGATGTGCTCGCAGAGCTAGAGATCCCCTCGTTCGGGCCGAAGAAATCGCTTGCGAGGCTCGAGAGCAGCAAGGCTTTCACTAGGAACTTGATGGACCGCTATGAGATCGAGGGCTCCCCGGAGCACAAGGTTTTCGATTCGATTGATGGAATCAAGGATTATATGATTTACCTGAAGGATTTCGTTGTGAAGCCCGATGGCCTCACAGGCGGCAAGGGGGTGAGGGTGTTTGGCGAGCACATGAAGACCATCGACGAGGCGCTGAAATATTGCGGGGAAATCCTGAATGCAAAGAGCAAGGTGGTGATCGAGAAGCGGCTAGAGGGCGAGGAGTTCAGCGTGCAATTTTTCACCGACGGCAGGACGGTCCTATCCCCGCCGATTGTGCAGGACCACAAGCGCGCTTACGATGGCGACAAAGGGCCCAATACCGGCGGCATGGGCTCATACTCCGCTGCAAACCATCTGCTCCCCTTTCTTACAAAAGCGGACCTGAATCAAGCGGAGCATATGACTCACAAGGTTGCGTTTGCCTTGAAGGAAGAACTGAATGAATATTTCCGGGGAATAATGTATGGCGGCTTCATGCTTACGGCAGACGGCGTGAAGCTGATCGAGTACAACGCGCGCTTTGGCGACCCCGAAATCATGAATATTCTCCCAATCCTGAAGAATGATTTTGTGGAGGTATGCGATGCCGCTGCCAACGGCCATTTGAGCAGGATCAAATTGCAATTCGAGGAGAAGGCGACCGTATGCAAATATGCGGTGCCCGAAGGCTACCCCGAACATCCAAAGAAGGGCGAAATTGTCGACATTTCCGAGCTCGCAAATTCATCCGTGAAATATTATTTGGGGGCAGTCGAGGAATTTGATGAGGCCTCGCCATGGAAATTGCGGATGGGCTCCTCGCGCGCTGTTGCGTGCGTCGGCATTGCGGATTCCATTGAAGAGGCGGAGCAGATCGCCGAGCATACAATGAGGCAGGTCAAGGGCCCTGTTTTCCATCGCAAGGACATTGGTACCAAGGAACTGATACGGAAGCGGATAAATCACATCGCCGAGCTCCGGAGCAGGGCCAAAAGATTCTGATGCCCTCAAACGAAAGCTTTACCGTATAATCAGCGGTTCAGGTTTGCAAATCAAATTAGAGGGGGATCCGGAAGACCTTCAAACTGAGGGGGATGCTTCCCCCGCGGTTCAGGTTTGCAACTCAATTAGGGGGTTTGGGCAGTTGATAAGAACTAGGGGGTCCTCCCCTTGGGTCTTATGGTTGCTTCCATTCAATCTCATAATACTCATATTTCGATTTGGGCAGCTCGATGCGCTTAACCCTGTAATAGGTTATGCTGCTCTCCCGATCGCAGATCGCAAGTATCAGGTCGAGGCCGAAGCTCTTTGATTTCTGGATGGATTCAGAAAGCTCCTCGCCGCCGATCTCCTCCTCCTCGCTAAGTGCAAGCATGACAAATTTCGGCTTATCCTCCTTGGGATTCTCAATCAACCCGCCCTTTTTCCGGTGATACAGCACGAAATCGAGCTCCCCCGCAGCCTGCTTCTTCTCACCCGGTATCGCGAGAATGAATGTTTTTTTCACGCCATGTGCAACACGGATAGCACGGCTCCACTCGGAAATCAGCATTTTTGCGCTCCTCGGAAAAACATGGATCACGTGCTTCGAATGCATCCACTCCTCATTTGCAAGAGTTGGCGCTGCGCCCGGGAAATACAGCCTGAAATGCGTCCCGAATTTGAAGCCGCTTTTGACCACGAAACCCCGCATCCTCCAATCCTCATACACTTCATATAATGCGAGGAAATCACTCCTCCTCTTCATGCACTCCTTGATGATTTTTTTCTCTCCGATGTTCGCCTTCATGTTCCCGTGCTTCATCAGGAACAGCGTTTCGTATGCATCCAATTTCAAATACCTGCCATGCTTTTTTGCCTTGTAGGTGCCGTATTGCCCAAACCAATTGGCCTCATACAGCAATCTGCCTTCCTCATCCTCGTCGATGATGCTCATCAGGTCATCAGAAAAGAATAGCGCCTTGCTATTCACTTTCGGGGACTCAAAATCCTTCGAGGGGTATTTCACAACCGGGCTCCTTCCGTAATTCTCCTTGGCCTCCTCGATTGGCCTTGCAATGATCCCCCTGTCCCTCCAATCCCGATAGCAGAAATAGCGCGCAAGGAATTTCTTGTTGTTTATGAATTCCCTAGCCACCCTGTTGAAGGATACGTTTTTTCCCTTGTGGATTGCTGTTGCGCCCCTCACATCCATCAGGTAAAGCGCCTCCTCGGGCATTAAAATCAGGTGCGCCTTGGTTAGCGGCGACTCCTTCCCGAAATATCCCCGATCGAGCGCCTGCACGGAAATCAGATCTTTGACAATAAGCGCCTTGTCCTGCTCTAATTCAAACTGCACTGCCATTATAATCTCCTCCAAACAATCCTGAAAAAACGGATTAGTTTGTTTAAAGTTTGCAAACAGTCTATTTATCCATCCAAAGGGTTTTATCTCTTCCTTTTAGATGGCTTCCTTGCCGGCGGCTTTCCCCTTTCAATAAGCGCCTTCTCCGTTTGGTTAATCTCCTTTGCAATATTCCTAAGGCCCAAAAGGAATTCGCCCTCGAAAATGAGCCCGACTGAGATTATCCCGAACAATGCGCCGATCATGAACCAGTAGAACAGCCGGTCGCTTAGCAAGAACCCAAACTCCTCGATGAAGTATGCGTACGGCTTGTAACTGTTAAGGTACCAGTAAACGAAGCAGATGAATAGCACTGAAAGCGCAACCACAACAAGGCGCCATTTGACATTATACCATTCCTCGCGGTATTTATGCGCGACCTTGTACGCCCGAAGTATTTCCCTGACTTCACCCATAACGATCACCATTCTGTTATTTTTCCTTGGATTTAAAGCCTTCCTTTTTGCGCTTATGGCCTCCTTTTGAAAAACGGCAATACCAAAGGCAACAGGAACAGGAGCCCGCCGTAAATCAAGCCATACAGCAACAATCCCATGCTGCCAAAAATCGGGTGCTCGAACACCAGGTAAAAAATCAATATCCCTGCGACTGTAAGCGTGAGCAGGGGGGAAAATCCCAGATGATCCCTAGCCCAAGCATAAAGGAAATATGCGACCACGAATAGCCATAGCCACCATAGGAACTGCACCCAGAATATGATGTCGTCAACGATTCCCAGGACCAAGTATTCCATGTTTATCACTAAGAATATCTCATCATCCTTTCCTGCATCTTCTTTTGGTAAGTCGCCTCCCGTTTGTGCAAATCCTCCATGAATTTCTCCTCCTCATCCGAGATTTCCAAGCCCTTCCGAAGCTTCTGCTCTATCCCATGTATCTTCTGCTGTTCGATCATCTCGGGATGCTCCATTTCAATCCCGAATATCCTAAGCAGCGGGTAGAGCCCGAACTGTATGAGGAACTGCAAGTGGTAGCCCATCGTGAAGAATATCACGAATATCACCACAAGGATTATTGTCGGCAGCGGCTGCACCAGCGTAAAGAATGACGCGATGATCACGCCCATCCCGAAAAGAATGGGATTCTCGCGCAAGTTCATATACAGCCAAAAAACCATATAGGAGAAGACGACCAATTTGAACACGAACCCCAGGTCCTCGAGGGTCTGGATTATCCCAAGGAGCGGCATGAATGAAAGTAAAAGGGAGAATCCCATCGGCATCAAAATACATAACCCCCTCCCCGGTTAAAAAGCTTGCTTTTGTGCGCTTTTTCAAAATATGAATCCGGCCCGATTCCACCCAAAAAGATAAAAATCAGCGGCTCCTACTAAGTTTGATTCCTGTGGGGGCAAAAAAAGAAAAAAACATCCTTACGCATCCGAAGGCGCGCAACTCCGTCGGCCTTGGCACGGGCTATTCGCATCATCTAAAGCCGGTTGTGCCGCTTGACCTTGATAAGATTAGCGATTTTGATGAGATGGTCACCGGAATGAAGGGCACGGCATTCGGCGGCCGCAATCTCGGCGAGGCAGCTGATGTGCTCGAAGCTATGGTCAGGGACAAGCGCTGCTTCAAGGTGCTCACACTCTCGGGAGCGATGACAGTCGCGAAGATGGGGCTTGTAATCTGCAAAATGATCGATGAGGGAATGGTGGATGCGGTAATTTCAACAGGCGCTCTCGTTGCTCATGGCTTTGTTGAATCGGCCGGCATGAAGCACTTCAAATATGAATCTAACATGGATGACAAGAAATTGTATTATGCGGGCTACGATAGGGTTTATGACACGCTCGAATTGGAGGTAAATCTGGATGAGGCATTCGTGCTTTTCAAGGATGTGCTGGAAACATTCGATCCGAAGGAGCCGATTGCAAGCCATGAAATCACTCGTGAGCTTGGAAAGTTCCTTCATAATAAATTCGAGGGAAAGGGGATCCTGAAATCCGCATTCGAAAAGAACGTGCCCTTCTACATCCCGGCCTTTTCCGATTCGGAAATGGGGTTGGATTTTGCCTCTTACAACCGCGTGCGGAAATATTACGGAAAAACGCCCTACCTTTATGATGGCATGAAGGACCTGGAGCATTACGCGAACAACGTTTACAAGGCGGATCGCCTGGGCATTTTCACCATTGGCGGCGGCGTTCCCAGGAATTGGGCGCAGCAGGTCGGGCCGTATCTCGATCTGGCATTTTTCAGGCAGATCAAGGCGGGCGTTCCGGAGAAGGCATTAGGCGAGAAATCGAAATATTTCAAGCGTTTCCAGTATGCTGTTAGGATCTGCCCCGAGCCGGTTCATTGGGGCGGGCTTTCCGGCTGCACTTACTCCGAAGGCGTCTCCTGGGGCAAATTTGTTCCCAAGGATGAGGGCGGGATGTGGTCCGAGGTGCTCGATGATGCCACGATCGCATGGCCCCTGATTATAAAAGCTGTTCTGGAACGGCTAAGGAAGGATCCGATAAAGAAATAGATTCTATTTCCGTTTAATCTATGCGGGCTTCTTCATTCTTTGCAGCATTTCTAATGAATCTATCGCTTTGGATGTGCCGATCGCTTTCAGGTGCCTCCTAACATCCGCTCCATGAATATCCTGCAGGTGCAAAATCATCTTATATCTAGCGTCATTGGCCTCACGCTCCGTCATTACTCTTCTTATATTTTTAATGTCCCTGATGGCCAAAAGCATCGGAATCCCGGCTCTTACGGGATCTGCAAGCCTTCCCTTGCCTTCGCCCCTGAACTGCGCGCCTTTGACGCCCTCCTCATTTTCAGTGCTCAAATCCCTGTAATTTTGCACAGTAGTTCTGAAATGCCTCCCAATTGCGTTTAAAATGCCGACGCCTTCCTCAGGCTCATATTCCCAGAACAGGTGCCGTTCGCCATGCTCTCCTGTGCGCCTTTCGATCCTATTCATCATTACGCCTGCAACACCCGATCTTTGCCATGCCCTATTAACCGCAAAATATTCAATCAACGTGCCTGCGCCTTTCTTTGTCTGCGTGAAAGAGTGCCCGATAATCTGCGGATTCTTTTTTGCACCCGTCCAAGCGACCTCTATTGAAAAGCTCGGTGCTCCCTTCCAACCGGCAGTATTGCCCTCAAACGACGAGATTCTGGCGCTCGAGTCCTCGATATTCCCCCTGAATGTCTTTCTCCATTTGTTGTAGACCCTTGCAAGGAGCGCCCGTTGCATTCTTACGTCATTCGGCAAATTTTCCTTCAACAGCCGCTTTTCTTCCTGCCTTCTCGCCGCAAGCCCCCGCAACTCGGCGGCCTTTTCTGGATTGTCCCCCTGCCATTTGAGGCCTGCCTTGATTTTTTCCCTATACGCAAAGGAACTTTCCAGTTCCCCCCTAAGCCAGTTTGCCCTTTGCAAATTATTTTTCTTGGTTTCGGCATTGATATCCGTTTTCAATCCTTCAATATATTTTTGATTATCCTTCAGGTTTTGCTCAGAATATAGTTTTTTTGCGAATCCTCGGAAACGCTGCCAGCGAGCAGTCCCGAAAGGAATGTCATGGGGGTAAATTGTAATTGTTGAAAAATTAACTTTTTCAGTCCGTCCTTTCCTAGTGATGTCGATAGATCGTTCTTCGTAAGGCTTTGCACCGACCTTTGGGCTTATTCGCGCCTGCTCTGCCATTTCCTCGATCTTTGCAGTCTTAAATAACCTTCTTGGGGATTCAATTGCCATACTCGTCTACCTCGTTTTACATTTATTAATTGCCTCCTTTGCAAGCCCCATGCCCTCCTTCGCCTTCTCCGCCGTCTTTGCCTCCGAATTTATCCGGATTTTCGGCTCCGTGGTCGACTGCCTGATCAAAAGCGTGAAATTCTCGAATTTCGCTTTCACTCCGTCGATTATCTCGATTTTCTCCGCTTTTTCCTGCAGCAGCTCTTTTAATTTTTCGAAATCCGCCTTGTAAAATAGCTCCTCCTTATAGGTTATGTTCTTGAATTGCCTAGCGAACTTGAAGAATTCGCCTGCTTTATTTTCTGACAAGATTGCCGCGGCATAAATCCCATCCGAATTCGGCGCATGATTGTAGAATGTGAAGTGGCCCGAGCGTTCTGCGGAAAAGATTGCGGAAACTTGCAGAGATTTTTCCACTACGTACGCATCCCCGACTTTGGAAGTGATTGCTTTCAATCCCAGATCATCCACAAAATCAAACACCTCCTGCCTGCAATCGATGCTCAGCACAATCCGGTCGCTTCCCTTTAGGTGATTTTCGGCAACAAATGCGGCTGTCACATCCCCCTCTATCAATTTTCCGTTGTCTACAATCTGCAATCGGTCCCCGTCGCCATCAAATGCGAAACCCAAAAGATCGTGGGAGTCCGTCTCCTTCTTCAAAGCCCCTAGCGTATCATCCTTGGGCTCGGCCGAATGCTTTTCATATTCCGGATCCGGCGAATCGAAAATGCGTCTTGGGAAAAGCTCCTTCAACGCGCAGACCGCACCCCCGCACAAATCGAAAATGCCGCCCTCGACATCGGGCAGCGAATCCAGGTAATTGTTGATGAGCAATATGCCGTCCGAAGTGTTGATTTTCGGTGCAGAGGCAATTTTTCCCCCTCTTCCTTCATTTTTTCCGAACTCATCATTTATTTTTTCAAACTCGGATTTGATTTTTTCAATTTCCGCTTTTGCCAAATAAGTTTTATTCCTGAAAAATTTAACACCGGCATATTCTGACGGATTGTGCGATGCGGTGAACATTGCTCCGAACGATATTGCCGAATATGCGAGCGCCGGAGTCGGCACGTTGCCCAAAAAGACTATTTCCTTCCCGAATCCCCCTGCGAATGATTTAAACAGCGAGTGGTTGTTTTTCCTATAATCCATCCCTGCGATTAGTTTTGGGGCAGATTTGGATAACGCCGAACCTAAGGCGAGCATTTTCTGCTCGTTTATTTCTGACGGGTATTTTCCGCGAATGTCGAGTTCCTTGAACATATTGCTAATTCACACAGTTCTTGAATTTATTATTATGCATAATCGCTCAAGCTGAATTGTTTGACTTTTTCATCCTCGAAAATGCTCTTGATCTCCCTCTCGATCAGCATCAGCCTCTGCCTCAGGTAGTCGGGCAGCTCGTATTTTTCCACCAGCGATTTCGAGAGTTCGAGGTATTTGGTGATCCCGCCCTTGTTCACCGTGAGCAGCAATTTCCCCCCGCACTTGAAGCACTTGCCCTGCAAGGGCACCCTCCGGAATTTCATGCCGCAATCGACGCACCGGAATTTTTGCTTCGAGAATTTGCGCAGGTTTCCATACAGGTCCGGGAAGAAATGCGAGAGTATGATCCGCTCCGTCGCGTTCCTCACATCCACCGCCGCAATTTTGCCCATCAGCTCCAACTCCGCGTCCACCTTCTCCTTCATGTTGGTGAGCTGGACGTACCTTGTTTCAATCGGGCCTTCTAATTTCGCGAAATGGGTGTAATTGATATTTTCATATTGCGCCTGCGTCCCGAGCCGGTCCGCAACCTTTTCGATTTTCGCCTCGCTTGGCGCTGCAAGCCTAAGGCTCATCTCATAGAATTCCAACGGGTATTGCGTTGTGCAGTCCATTGCATGCGCCCCATCATCGATTTCATTCGGGTCGAGGATGGTGGTCAATACCAATAATGCATCCATTTGCCCGCCGCGCGTTTCGGGCAGGAATAATTTGGAGAAATTAAGCAATGCATCCAGCAGCAAAATATACGACAATTCATCGCCATCGCAATTCCTCCTTGCGGCGCAATGCAGGTACGGGTGCGCAATTATGCCCCTTATTTTGGAATACCCGATCACGCGGCAAAGGATTCCGGCGGAAGTATGCGGCGCGATCCCAATGAGCAATTTCCCGATCAGGTCCTCGGATTTCTTTGCGTTGTAATATGCGCGGGCGCCATACTGGTAAACAAGAAGGTCATCGATGAAATTAGAAACCCGCATGAAATATTCCGCCGCATAGTCCGAAATAATGACGTCCTGTGCCTTCATTTCGATTACCTGGTCCAAGGATGTGACCGGATTGCCATGTATATCTTTCCCATACCCCAGTTCATGCAATTTTTCTATTGAAATGTTGATTTCCGAAGGGATGAAGTGGGTGGAGGGAATTTCTGTTGCATCAAACCTGCAAGTGCCATCCCGGAAAACGGAAAGGCCATGCTTCGCCCGGAGGATCCCTTTCTCAAGTGCTTCGGGGGTTTTTGTCGCTGAAATCAATCCCTGCACGCCTTTCACTTCTTCCGGCTTGAAACTCACCTTCGCCTCGGCTCTTTCAAATGCATCCACAAAACCCACGACCTGCTTCTCATATTTTTGCATGTTCGAGCCGCATTTGATGCACTTTTCCTGGCTTGCCCCGCCAACTGAATTGCACCTTGGATTGGGGCACTTGCTCCTCCTTTCCGCAAGCTCATTGCAGCTTTCGCAAATCCTTCCTAGCACCTTTTTCCCGCAGATTGGGCAGATTGAAATCTCCATTTCCTCTTCAATCATCCCGTTTGCCTTCTCCTTGAGCAATCCCTTTGCCTTCACGAGCCCGCGTGATTTCCCGCCCCATTCGCCGACCGGGAATAATGAGTGCACGGGCGGCTTCATCTTGCGCTCCTTTGCCTTCTCAGGCCGTCCCTGGCTTCCGCCGATGTAAATCCCCACTTTCCGGTGTATTTTGATTCCCGCAAGCTCATTCACGAGCTCCATAACCTCCTTTTCCTTGGAATAATGCTTGTCAAAAAAGTCCATTGTCAGGGTATCCTTGAGCAACCCCAAGGTTTTCAGGAGTGCGATCGCATTGTTTTTCTCGATTACCACGAATTCGCCCTCTACTTTGTGGGGAACGCACAGCCTTTCGAGCAATTCCTTCTTGTTTTTTGCGCCTTCTGCTTTCTCGACCCTGTATCCCCTCAAATCAAACCATTCCTTTATCAGCTTGCCGCTGCAAAGCCATTCCGCGGCCTGCCTTAATTCCTGCACGGATAAATCGTGGTAATGGTACGTGTAGCTCGGCGCAAGCGGCACTTGCAGTTTTTGGGAAAGCGCAAATGCCTCATCCGCTGTCATGTGCTTTATCTGCTCTATTGTTTTCTTCTCGCCCTTAGCGTCCAATTCCAGCTGATACCATTCCTCGCACCATGCGGAAGGCACCAATGGATGGTTCGCCTTGAGGAAATCGCCGTAATTAACCAGCAGATCGCCCACAAAAATGATCCTTTCAATCTCGTTTTTCAATAGGTATGCGTCTTCTTTCGTTTCAAGCTTCCTCACTTCGCCGCTCTTCAGCCTTACCGTCGGGCCTTCGATTGCACTGCATGGCGTTACAATGCAGCCCTTGCCGGGCCGCTCGATTTTCATCTGCGTGCCGAAAGCAAGGAACTCATCAAGCGCGACCATTGTCGCAGGATGAACTGCCTTGCTCGCGATTCCTGTGAATCTCGTCCTTCCATACCTCAACCGGAAACCGCCCCTAGCCATCGGGTATGCGAAAATCGGCCTTCCTGCGACGATTTCATCTATGTACTTTTCCATGGGCCTAAGCTCGGTTTTAGCAGCTGCTTTTTTCGCTACCTTGATCAGCGCTTCAAGCCAATCCCATTGAATGTTGTGCTTCCTTGAGATTTTCAAAACCTTCGCAGCCTTCAGGCAGATCCCTTCCGAAACAACAAGGCACATTCCGCCCCTTACCCTGTTGCTCTCCACATTGTATGTGTCCTTGTGCACGTTGATCTCGTAATCCTCAGTTGGCTCCCCGGTGATGCATACCGCGCAATTGGTCACAATATGCCTGATCTCATCATCAGTTGGCACATATTGGCCTGCGCGCGTTTTGATCGCATACAGGTTCGATTCCTCGATATACCTCTCGATTTCCGTTTCCGAGGGCCTGTAATTCCCGATGTGCAAATGTTGCCTGCAAAAATCCGCAAGCAGCACTGAAAATGCCTGGCCTGTTCCGCCAGCGCCCCTGATCGGGCCGGCAAAATATACCGCCAAGAAGTCCGTCCCATCCGCGTTTTTTTTCAGCCTCACCTGTGAAATCCCTTCGATGGGCGCGCTCACAACCCCTTCCGTGAATAATGCGAGGCCGGTCCTTATTGCCTGCTCTATTAGCTTTTCCTTTTTTTCGTGCTCGTTTTCATAACCTGCCGGCTTGTATGCCAACTCATCCATGATTTCCCTGGCAATCTCGAATACCAGCTCCTCCCTCGATTTCCCTTCGCTTATCTCCTCTATTCTGGCGGCGACCCCAACTGGCCCCACCAATCCTTCCACCCTGCTGAAAATGTTCTTTGCGGGCCTCGTTTCAATTATGTCCGCCGGATCGAGATGCCTCTTCCTGGCCTCTGATGCGATGGCCCACGCATCAGCGAACTTCCCTTCAAGCTCGGTAAAATATTTCTGCATCATCTCGCTGGCTTCTGGCATTTTTATACCCCCTTGAAATCAATGTGCTCGACACCTCCGGGGCACCTGCGGTTCCCCACTCGTGTCGCCTCTCCCCTCCCCGTTTTGCGTAAATTAAAACTTCTTGAAATCAATGTGCTCGACACCTCCGGGGCACCTTCGGTTCCCCACTCGTTTTGCCGCCTACCCCCCTGATTTTGCATTTTTATACCCCCTTGAAATCAATGTGCTGCAGCTTCCCGCTCTTCATGCTGTAAATCGGCAGGATGCATGGCGTTGGCATGTGCCCCAGCCTCACCTGGTAATCCGTCCTATCCTGCCATGTCCCCGAATTAACAATCAACGTGCCATTGTAATTCTCAATATGCCCATTCTTGTGCACATGCCCGAAATGGAACATGTCCGGCGTTTCCTCTATCACCATGAAATCGTGCGCTTCTGGCACCAACGGATCCTCCCCGTAAAGCGGGGCGAGGTGCTTCCTTTGCAAAAGCCCTACCGCGACTTTTTCAGGATGTATATAGCCGTCCTTGTACATTTGCGTGTGTGAAATTATCCCGTCAAGGGAAGTGCCGTGGTAAACCAAAAGTTCCAAGCCATGCACGTTGTGAGCGGATGGATTGCCGACAAAATGAACGTTGCTATAGCCTTTCAGTGCCTCCCAGAACTCCTGCGGGAGCGCAGGCTGCGGCTCCGCAGTCCTTACCGCATCATGATTCCCGGGCGCAATGATTATCTCGACATGCTCCGGGATGTTCTTTATGAATTCGCAGAATATTTCGTATTGCGTATGGATCCCTTTTGTGACCAGCTGCTTTTCCTGCCCCGGAAAAACGCCGATTCCGTCCACATTGTCCCCTCCGAAGCATAAATATTTGATTTTGCCCGCGACCTCCCTTTGCGCCGCAGTGCCCTTCCCGTTCATGAACTCGAGGAATTTCTGGAAATTCTCCTGCATGAAGAATTTCGAGCCCACATGCAAATCCGAAAGGAAGCCGATGCCAATATCCTCGTCAATGAGTTTTTTCGTGCGCTCCTGAAGCAGCCTTCCGGGCCTCACGAAATTCTTTGCGATAAGAAGCGAGGAGTTCGAGTGGTACACATCGAATGCGACCACCTCGTCATTGAGGATTTGCGATGCCTCGTAGAACAGCTGCGAGTCCTTCGGCACCAATACGCTTGCAGTGCTTTGGTCGTCCTCAACATCAAACATCAGGTGGCCGTTTTTGGTGATGCGCTTGTCGTAAACCATCGTGATGATCCGCGCCTCCTTGTTTTTGAGGTAATTTTTCACATCCCGAATGGTTGAAAGCCCGCCTCCATTTGTTGCCATCCCCCTCAGGCTCCTGCGATGCTTATCGTATCTGTCATTGAAATACCTCACGAAATCATCCACGCTGCCTGTGCATCGTGATTTTCCGGTCACATCGTTCCGGATTGACAGATTTAGCTTGGCCTCCACGCCTTTTGCAGCAGGATTGTAGCTCGTTTCCTGCAGAACCTCGACCTGCACGACCTTCTCATCCACCCCCCTGCTTTCAATGATGTCGTGCACCTGCTCAAAATCAGCGACAATGATATTCCTTTTTGCGAGCTCTCCAATTATCGCCTCGGGGTTGTCCGAATTGATTAGCGCGTCCAACGCCTCCGGGGATGCCATCAGCTCCTTCTCCTTCAGCATGAGCAGAATTTGAGCCCTGTCAATAGGCATGGTTATCACAAATTCGAAAAAAACCGGAATTCCCCCCTATCGATATTGTATTATTTGCGGAAATTTATTAAACGACACCTCCCGGGGGCTTTGCCCCTGCCCGTGTTAGCATCCCCCCACCCCCCTTAATTTGAGAAGTTTATTAAATTTCCGCAGCGTGACTTCAATTATGTTAATACTTGGTTTTGAAAGTACCGCACATACATTTGGCGCAGCAGTTGTTGAAAGCAAAGTTGACCTCTCAGCAGCGGGCAAAGCGAAGGCGCACCCCCTTACTCCGCAAAACACCAAAATCATTTCCGAAACCGATATGAAGTTCCCCTCCCTCAAGGAAGGCTTCATCCCCCGCAGGCTAGCTGATTTCCATGCGAAGAATTTTGATAGGATTTTGGATGCCACCCTTGAAAAAGCTAAAATAACGCTCTCGGATCTGGATGCTGTTTGCTATTCCTACGGGCCGGGCATCGGGCATTGCCTCCATTTGGGCCATGTTGCGGCAAAGAGCATCTCCGTTTCAAAAAATATTCCCATAATGCCCGTAAACCATGCGCTTTCCCACATCGAGATTGGGCGCTTCCTTTTCAGCTGCAAAGATCCGCTTGCTATTTACGTTTCAGGGGGGAACACGCAAATCATGGTGTTGGAAAACGGGAAAAAGAAAAGGCATTACCGGGTTTTGGGTGAAACATTGGATATCGGATTGGGCAATTTTCTTGATCACGTTGGAAGGCATTTCCAGCTCTCGCCCCCTGATGCGGTGGGTGTCATGAACGAGGCGGTTAATGGAAAAAACCTCATCGATTTGCCCTATATCGTCAAGGGGATGAACGCATCCTTTTCCGGTGTGCTTACAGCTGCAATAAAATTGAATCCTGCCAAGCATTCTATTTCCGACATCTGCTATTCCGCGCAGGAATATGCGTTCTCAGCGCTTCTTGAGGCTTCCGAACGTGCCCTCACCTTGACCAGAAAAAGGGAAATCATCGGAGTCGGGGGGAATTACCGGAATAAACGGTTGCAGGAGATGACAATTGAATTGGCAAAGGAGCACGATATAGGCTGTTGCTTCCCCCCCTTCGGATTATTGGGGGATAATGCGGGCATGATAACAATAACCGGCGCACTCCAATTTGCCTCGAATTGCTATCGGAAAGACACCTCGCACAACCAAAAGGCGAGGATTGATGCCGAAATCGTTGGATGGTAGCAAAGGGGCGGAGGCGACATGCCGAAGACGTATGTCTTCGTATGTTAGTAGAGTGGAGCCCTACGTAACACGAGCAGGGGAAATGTGTTGCTCAAGAAACAAGAGTTTCTTGGCATGACTAGAACCTAAGGGGTTCTAGATCATCCCCTATATGTGTCAAATCGTGGGCTGGTAGTTGGGCGGCCGTTTTTACCAAAATCATTATTAATGGTGCCCGCGCCTACTATTCCGCCAATATTATTTATTGAGGGTGGGTTGAAATGGCAGAAAAGAATGTTCGCATGGAAGGGCAAAAGCACGAGCCGCGCGAATCTTGGGACCACTATTTCATGAGATTGGTTGACGCCATAGCGACCCGTGCAACCTGCAACAGGCGGAAATTCGGTGCGCTCCTTGCAAGGGATCATTTCATGCTCGCAACAGGCTACAATGGCTCTGCAAGGGGGCTGCCACATTGCACGGAAGCGGGCTGCAAGCTCATTCATGGCCATTGCGTGCGGACAATCCATGCAGAGCAGAATGCGATTATCTCTGCTGCGAGAAATGGGATCAATGTAAATGGTGCGACGCTCTATTCCACTGCATTCCCCTGCTTAATCTGCGCCAAAATCCTGGCTAATCTGGGTATCGAGCGAATAGTTTACCGCGAACTATATTATAGGGAGGAATACCGGGAAGAGTTCGAATTCACGAAGGAGCTGTTCGAGCAGGCGGGGATTGAAACTGTGCAGCTGGGCTAAT
>JAZDKC010000073.1:0-30961 GCA_043803465.1 Microcaldota archaeon | reverse complement strand
GCAGCGGATGCAATCTGAAGAAGTCGATTAGTTTGAGCAAATTCTTGATTCCGCGTACTCGGAATTCGAATCGGTCCCCGTTATTGACGGTTACCTTTCCGAATCCAAAATAATCGCGAATTCTTATAAGAACCTGCTCGTCGCGTCTGTGCTGCACCACCCGAAATTCGGGAAGCACAGTCCAGCCTGAGGTCATTTTCTCAAGCTTGTTTAGAGCTATGTGAAAACAACCCTCTCCATCGACGAACCCCGCAATCCATTCAGCATTCAGCCTTTCCTGCTGATTGTCTGCACCCATAGCATTTTCACCATTCCGATACGGAAGTTGTGAAAATATGCTTTTCGCAACCCCATTTCGGGTGGTAGCTTGGGATACTCAGATTTTCCAGCATATAGCCAAATTTGTTTAAGGCAATCGTAATGGTTTACCTTAAGAGAGTCAGAGTTACTCCCGCTCTTTGCCAGCCCTTCATCAGGTTGAAACCCGAGTTCAGGTATTGGTAGTGAGCAGGCGTCAGCCATCGTAAAAAGCATTTCTACTTATCGATGACTTGTGTTTTTGCTAAACAGTCGACGTCCCCTAGTATACAGCCGTTTGCCACTTAAGAATAATCAGTCGCTATCAACCACATCATAATTGATCAGAGGTTGTTCAGACTCTTCATCTTACCTTTCTGTTGCAAACAGTTACTGCGACCTACAAATCCCCATCGATAAATCTTTGGAAAGATGTAGGCACCCATTATACCGAAGGTATTGGGCCATTTTGCCGAATTCCCTTGCGTCAGTTCTCCTGTCGCGCCTTAGCTTTTTCAGCTAGGGGCACCTGTACTGGTTCTTGGTACGGACTCATGGAATAAATCATACACCCTTTTCATGGGCTTTTGGACTCGGACCAACTCGTCGCTCATCGCTGTTTTTTCAAATGCTCCTCTCAACGAGACTTCTTTGAAATGTCCAGCTTGAATATAATTGCTTATACTGGTCGTATCCACAAGCGTCAGATGTATGCTTGCGTTGCCGCGTTCATCCACAAGGCAGCCGAATATTAACGGCTTTCCCTTTTGACATCACGATTACGTTTAGTCTTAGGACCGGCTAACTCTTGGCTGATTAGCGTTGCCAAGAAACCCTTGCCCTTTCGGCGTCCAGGATTCTCGCCTGGAATAGATGCTACTAGCACCAAGATATTCTTTACATGCTGGTCCATTGGACTTCACAGCCCAACTTCTACCCAGCCCGTATGCCCTCCTACCAAATTTGCAGCACTGCTGCAATTCCGTGGTATCGGTGACTGGCTTGAGTCCCGATAGTTCGCGACGCCACAAATCTTGACGGGTCCGTTGTTACACGTTGTTTAAATGATGGGTACTTCTGATCCTACATCCCCGCTGTCTGAGATCTATGACATCTTGCATTTACACTTAGCCAGTTCTTTGGGACCTTAACCACAGTAGGGGTCGTTCCCCTCACGGAAGCCGCGCTTACCTCGGCTATCCCAACTCCCGGTTTCTTCGACGACTATAGCTTCGGAGTTTGACAAAGAGGTGAGGATATTACTCCCCGCTCCCCTAAATCAGTCGCTCTACCTATAGTCAATCTCGACCGAGGCTGTACTTAGATACACTTCGGAGGGAACCCGCTAACGCCAAGCTCGAATGAACTATCATCCCTAAACGCACATCACCCGATCGGATATACCAGAACCGGTTGCGGGCCTCCGCCATTCGGAAGAACGGCTTCGCCCTGCGCGCGCTTAGATCGCATTGGCCTCGGGTCTCTAGGTAGTGACTTAACGCGAATTACCACGCCGGATCTCCCATATTGCTATGGTGCACCCGCCTCGCTTTCGCTTTGCTTTATGCTCGCCACTCCCCAGAACTCCTTGGCTCTTGCTTCAAGAAGTAGGTTGCAACCTCGCAGTCCCTTGCGGTCATACCTGCTTAAAAGCCGCAACTTAATGTAGCCGCTTCAGTTTCATGCACTTTTAACTGCCATTTTTTGGCTTCTTTTCAGCTTTCGCTCACGCTACTTAATACGCTATCGGTCTTGGGATATGTTTAGGGTTGGAGGTTAATAACCCCCATTCAGACTCGTAAATCGACGAGCCTTACTCGAGAACTCACCACGCGCAAAGACTTTTTCGCCTACAGGGCTTTAACCTTCTATGACAGCGCTTTCCAGCGCACCTCGGCTAAAATCTTCGTGCTAAAAGGTGGTCAACACACCACATGTACCTCACCCTTGCGGGGAGGATTCGGTTTGCCCTATTCCGGGTTCACTCGCGTTACTACCGGTATCTCTTTTGATTTCTTTTCCTCTCCTTACTAAGATATTTCAATTCGGGAGGTCTTCGATCCTCTCGGATCAATTCGGGAATCCCCGGATCAAAGGCTGCATGCGCCTACCCGGAGCATTTCGCTGCTTGCCGCGCCCTTCGTCGTTACCCAAGCCTAGCAATCCACTGAACGGCTTGTAGCACTACTCTCAGTGAAATAAATTTCCTATACAGCTTCATAAACGAAATTTTCCTTTGGGGGAAAACTTCTCAGCACTTTCATTCCGAAATGCCACACAGGGACTTATTTACGGAACCGCATTTTGAACGCCTCCTGCAAAATTGAATTTGCGAGATGGCAAAAAAATTCTTTTTCCAATTTTTTGAAAAGCCTTCTTTCTTTTCCGAAGTGCTTTTCTTTCTTGGAAGAAAGAAAAGGTTTATGGACTCGGTGGGACTCTCAAAGAACCCCGCGCAATGGTGGAGTTCATGTTTGAACCCACGGCCTCGTGCTTGCAAAGCACGCGCGCTTTCGCGCCACGGAACGCATCGCTGCGCCCTGCGGAACCACTGCGCCACGAGCCCAAGTATTATTATGAATTGAAGAAATTACTCTTCAATTTTGATAGAAAAAATTCGTCAGGTGCTGAGAGAATTACAATCCATAGGAATTGCGCGGAAAGAACTTTCCATACAACTCGCACAAAATTGTCAACCTTAGTTCGTCGTTTTGCAAAATTAACCACCGGTTAATCTCACTTGCGATTAATTGAGGTGATCTAGCCGCAGGTTCCCCTACGGCTACCTTGTTACGACTTAATCCACCTTACAGAGTTCTATCTCGATTTAACCCGAAAGCTAAGCCTCAATAGAACCCCGCTTGGTTGACTTGACGGGCGGTGTGTGCAAGGAGCGGGGACATATTCACCGCGCGATGATGACACGCGATTACTAGGGATTCCAGCTTCATGGGGACGAGTTTCAGCCCCCAATCCGAACTTAGGTGGAGTTTTTGGGATTACCTTCGCCTTTCGGCGTCGGGACTCATTGTCTCCACCATTGTATGCCACGTGTGGCCCAGGAAATTCGGACCATACTGACCTAGCGTCGCCTCTTCCTTCCTCATACTTAACGCATGCAGTCCCCACAGAGTGCATTCCTCGTTTCCGAAAAATTAGCAACTGTAGGCAGAGATCTCGCTCGTTGCAGGACTTAACCTGACACCTCACGGCACGAGCTGACGCTGGCCATGCAATACCTCTCAGCTTGTCGGGCAAGATATTCAGTCTGGCCTTCATTCTGCTGTCTTTCCTGGTGAGTTTCCCGGCGTTGAGTCCAATTGAACCGCAGCATCCACCCCTTGTGGTGCTCCCCCGCCAATTCCTTTAAGTTTTCTGTGTGTGAGTTTCCACTATTAAAAATGGAAACAAACACAATTCAGCCTTGCGACCGTACTCCCCAAGCGGCAGACTTAATAGCTTCCCTACGGCCCTGCAACAGCTCGAAGCCATTGCAATGCCTAGTCTGCATAATTTACTGCTAGGACTACTCGGGTATCTAATCCGATTTGCTCCCCTAGCCTTCGCTCCTCACCGTCGGACGTGTTTTGGTAACGCGCTTTCGCTACTGAAGGTCCGTTAAGGATTACAGGATTTTACCCCTCCCCCTAACGTACCCGTTACCTCCCCCATTCCCTAGCCTTGTAGTATCTCCTGCACGCCCTCTGGTTGAGCCAGAGGATTTCACAGAAGACTTGCAAAACCGGCTACGAGCGCTTTAGGCTCAATATTCGTGGATACCACTCGGGCTACCTGTATTACCGCGGCGGCTGGCACAGGATTTACCCACCCCTTATTCTCCCAGAGATTCAATCTGGGCAAAAGTTTCTCGTAAGAGAAACACTCAGAATTCCCCCGTCACGCTTTCGCGCATTGCGGAATTTTCGCGCCTGCTGCACCCCGTAGGGCTTGGGCCCTTGTCTCAGTGCCCATCTCGAAGCTCCTACTCCCATAGCTTCTACTGATTATAGGCTTGGTGGGCATGTAACGCGGAACTCTCTGAATAAGACTTATTTAAAATATTCTGCAGTTAGAACAGTCTTTAGCCATGCCTTTCGTAGAACACAATTTTCGGTTATGGCGCACCTAACCCTTTTTGCTGCAATTTTTTTTGCAAGATCTGAAAAAGTAAGAGAAATTAGGCGTGTTTTTTCAATACTTCCCCATAGTTCAACAGTAACAATACTCGAGTTTCTTCTTGCCTCATGAAATTGAGTATTTCTATGTGCTTTTAGCGCGCTTTCAAATTCTTTTGCTGCTTTTACAGGCATATTTTCCTTAAGTTTCCGAGAATATAAAAACCAGAGAGTTCCGCGACTTTACCCCACCAACTACCTAATCAGCCGCACTCCCATCCTACGGCGGAAATGCTACAATTTACATCCCATATTATTTAGGCTTCGTCCCAGAAATCCTAAATTACGGCGTATTACCGTCAGTTTCCCGACGTTGTCCGCCTCCATAGGGTAGGTTAAGTACGTGTTACTGAGCCGTTCGCTACGATGCAAAGCTGCAACGTAGAACTTGCATGGCTTAGTCGAATTCTGATAGCGGTATCCTCCAGCAGGATCAACTGGTATTACAGCTCTCCCTTCCGAAGAAAGGAAAGCTGTACAAACAGCGAATGCTGAATGATACGACTCGCAAGAACTAATGGCGTTTGCTCTCTCAGCACCTGAGTCGAATCTGAAGCATTCTATCCTGCCTACTCAAATTCCCATACTTGCCGCAGTGGAATGAAGCGTACTAGGCCCTAATCATGGAATCATAAGGCGCAGGTCCGTTCAAGATCGGTCATAGCATTAGAAGCTCCGATTTACCGGGTCTGCAGCGATTAAAACGCATAATTGCATGCCAATTGTGCGAACCATTATTTTGCACTTCTGGGTATTTAAAGCTTCCCTCGAAGCGGTTTATATATTAAGAAAGGAATTTTGGATGGTAGGAATCGGCTGTTTTGCAGCAGAAAAACAGCCCCGTTTTGAATTTGGGGGGAGAATTAGGCTTATTATTGAGTTTGGAGTAAAAAATACAGTCAAAACAGCCCTGATTTGACCTTCAGAATCTCTTTAAAATCGAATTTCCAGCCGTGCTGCCGCTTTTTGGTTTCGTAGAAGTTTCCAAGCAGTTCCAAATCCGTTTTCATGCTCTTCTGTATTCCTTTCCGATCTACCCAATTTATTTCGAATTGGGGCATTCCGGTTTTTGCGCTAAGCGCCATTTCCGCGATCAGCATGTCAGCGACATTGCCCCATTCATCCTCGTAGCTCTTGGCGATGAGTTTTTTCCCCTTAAGCAGATCCGCAAAGAACCCGAAATAACACTCCGCAGTTTTCTCACCGCCATAGGGGATGCTCGAGTACATTTTTTCAATGATGGTGCCGGTTTTGCTCGCTTCGATGCTCTTCACCATGAGAATATCCGTACCCCTCGAAAACGAAATAATTTTCAATCCGGCCCTCATATCCCTCTCGATCGCATTTCCTTTCATGAAAACATCCGGAAAAGGGATCATTTTTACTTCCCCTCGCTCGATTGCGAGCTCGAGGAAATCGTAATATACCTCACGCGCTTTAGTGCCCCTTCTGGGCGACTTGATTTTTTCAACTGCATAATTTGCAATTTTCCTATCCTTCGCGGTTCCCATCATCGGCTCCAGCATCTCCCGGATTTTCCTCTCGTAAATTCCAGCAGTTCCTTTCATTTCCACAAGCGTGCCGTTGAAATCATAGAGGGCGACTTTTTCGAATGAGGCAAAATTGGCATTAATCCGCACTTTCCATTTCATCAAATCATTGAATTTTTTTCCGTAATCCATAAATATCACTTAGGAAACCTCCGGATTTCCCCATGATTCGCGTCAACCTCCACTAGTTGGCCATCCTTGAAAATCTTGGTGGCGTTTTTGGTGCCGACAAGGCACGGGATATTCATTTCCCTCGAGATTACGGCTGCATGCGAGGTGATGCCGCCCTCATCGGTTACAATTGCAGCCGCCTTTTTCATCGCAACAACATAGTCCGGATCCGTTGCACGAGCTATGAGCACATCTCCAACTTCGACCTTCCAAACGTCCTTGGCGGATACCACGATTTTCGCTTTTCCGATCACCCTTCCGATGCACGCGCAAATGCCATGCAATTCGACTTGTTCAGAATCGATTTGCTCTGAGCCAAAATATTTATTATACAATTTGCGTGCTTTTTTGCCCGTAAATATTCTCGGCCTGCGGCCATCGAATATGGCCAGCGAATAGTTTTCCCGTTCCTCCAGTCCTTTCTCGGACAATTTCCTTCCAGCCATTATTCCCTCAACTTCCCAGGGGAATGCGTTTTTTAACGAACGCAGTGAATAGTGTTTTCTTCTCCCTATTTCCGACAGCACGAAATCGAGGTAACCCGCCGATTTGATCCAGTACATCTTCCGGATGTCCTGGAATTGGGAGAAATCATCCATTATTTCAATTGAAGTGTAAAGGCTCGCGGGGAGCCCGAGTTGCCGGATTATCGCATTTTTCCGCTTGGCACCTACCTTGATCGCCTTTTTTTCCCTCTGCCCGATTTCCTCGCTAATTAACCTCCAGAAATAGCTCGGGCTGAGCCGCTTGGTTTTTAGCGAATTGCTCTCGATCCAGAACCATTTGTCCGCATGGCCGCCGATTTGGGCCCTTATTTTTTTGGGCAATTCTTCGAAAGAACTTGATTTCAGCTTCTTCGGTATTTCTTTAGCAATTTTCCGGCGTTTTGACTGCTCTATTGCCAGGAAAGTCCGCTTCGAGGGATAGAGCAGTTCGGAAAGCAGGCGTGTTTTTTCGGAAGTGCGTATTCCCTTATTCCGGTTAAGCGCATCAAGCAGGATTTCTTCACCGGCAATCGGCAGGCCGTCGACGAAAATGCTCCGCTCCCACATCTCAAAATACCAATGGGAAAACCGCCGGAACAGGCCATGAAGCTCGTTGTCGGAAATGCGGGCTAAATTGCTTTCCTCAATGGATGAAAATATTTTCTCAAGCTCGGATGTCGTTTCCGCATATTCCCGCCAAATCCTTTTCCGGAATTTCTTGCTTTTTTTGAATCGGCTGAGGGCGGCTTTGCCTATTTCAACAACGTTTTCCCTGTATGAACTGAATCGCATCTTTCCCTGGTCAATTACCTGGACGGTTATGCCATAATTTAAGCCCCAGATCCTATTCATGGTGATCGTGGACTGCGAGCACGCATATAGCGGCAGCACCGCGCCATCCAGGAACCAGTCGACCCATTCGGTTTTCATTTTTTCAGCCCTCTAATTTGTTCACTTCGCCATGGTTTGCCTTGACTTCAAGCAAATCGCCGTCCTGAAACGCCTTTGTTGCGATTTTTGTCCCAATTATGCAGGGTTTTCCCAGCTCGCGGGAGACAATGGCCGCATGAGAGGTGATCCCGCCCTCATTTGTCACGATCGCACACGCGTTTTTCATCGCAGGCACCATGTCCGGGCGCGTTGAGGCTACGACTAAAACCTCGCCCTTTCTGACTTTGCCAATGTCTTTTGCCGATAGCACAATCCTGGCGCGGCCGACCGCATACCCCAAGGAAGCGCAAATCCCCCTTATGCTCGCAGTAGCCTCATGCTTCTGGGGGTCATAGTCTCCCAGAATTTTTTTCTCAAATTCCCTCGCTTCTTTCCCGGAGTATAAAATGGTGCCCGAATTCCGGAATAACAGCAGGCAGTATTTCGAGCGTGCTTCCAACGAACGGATCAACGCCCTGCCTTTCAACCCCGCCTCATTGATTTCATTCGGCGCCATGTATAATATGAGCGGATGGGGGATGCGGAACCTCCTCGCAATTTCCTTCAGAAGAATGTCCGAAATGTGGACGCATTTGAGGATGCCGATTTTCCTTGTATCCTGGATATATGCAATTTTTCCTACGAGTACCAAATGTTTTTCAATATGTTTTGGCAACTCCAATTCTGAGAGTGCGTTTTTCATTCCCAATTTCCGTTCCATCTCCTTTTTTTCGATTTCTGCCAGCTTTTCGTTTGGGTTTTCCTTGTTTTTCCTCTTTTCCCGGATCATTTTCAGGAAATAGCCCTCATCAAGCTCCCGGGTTTTGGCGTAGGAATCGTTGATCCAATAGAATTCGGATGCGTGCTTTGAGAGCATCTTTTTCGTTGGAGCCGACATCCCCTCCTTTGTCATATTTGCCAGTATCCGAAGCAGGCCCTTTTCCTCTGAGACGTGGAACGGTTCCCCCGCGATGGGCGTCAAATTCACAAAATATTTCGAGTACTCCTTTTCGAGCCCCTTTTTGGAAAGGAATTTTCCCAAATCGCCGCGGATCGCATGTTCCAGGTAAAAATACGCGGGTTCCACGATGTAGCCTTTTTGGAGGCAATTGCGGTAATGCGCATTGATTTGTTCTTCAAATCTGAATAATTCCGAGTCAGAAGCGGATTTGATGCGAGTTTCATTCAATTTTTCCCGGATAGCATCAATTTTCCCTATTTCGGCTTTCAGTTCCGCCAACGCTCGCACGTACAGTTCGGGGTTTTTCAGCAATTTGTTGACAAAATACTCTCCTAACGCCAGCGTCTCCTTTCTCCGGATATAATACCTTGCCCTGATGCCTTCAATCGGCATCATCTGAAAGGTTATTCCCCTTCCCCAGTAATCCGCAGTCATCCCATGGAACGAATCCAATGCCGGTATCACTAATGCAGGCGTGCAATCCGCGAAATATTCGTAAAATTCGGGCTTTCGCATCATTCCACCTTCCTGACAACCCCGTGATTCGCATTTACCTCCACGAAATCGCCGTCCTTCAGCATTTTTGTGGCATATTTTGTGCCGATGATGCACGGGATTCCGAGTTCGCGCGAAATGATTGCGGCGTGGGAGGTTATTCCGCCCTCGTCAGTGACAATAGCTGCCGCCTTCTTCATTGCAGGCACCAGTTCGGGGCGGGTCATGCCACTAACAAGTATGTCGCCGGGCTTCATTTTGGAAATATCCTTGGAAGTATTGACAATCCGCACATGGCCTTCCGCCCGCCCAATAGAAGCACATTGGCCCCGAACCTCATCAAAAACGGTTTTTTCGCCTTGAAGCAGTATTTTTTCGAGTTCGGCGGCGTCCTTCCCAACATAAATGCCATCGCGGCCTTTCCCGATCACCATAATTGAATATCTCCTTCGTTCTTTCACCAGCTTGCCATCGAGTTGTTTCCTCTTGAAACAGTCTATCAGCTCGGAAGGGGTAGTATATGCCAAATCAAAGTAGGTTGCATGAAGCCTTTTGGCAAATTCATTGAGTAACCGGCACACGTAATGGTCTCCGATGAGGTTTTGCTTCTTCCGTTCATCCTGCCACCATGCAAATCTCTCGATGATATCAAAAATGAGCGCCAATTTGCCCCCGATTCCAAGAGAATGCATTAGTTTTACTTTTTCCCTTTTCATATTATTGAGGTTTGCGTCCATCCCCCGAATTTCAGCGGCCGGATCCTTGCCCTCTTTCGAGAACTCAACCAATTCGGGGGCGAAATCAGCAGGCTTGAGATTCCGCGCAATCAGGTAACTGTTCCGGATCCAATGGTATTTCCTGCTGTGATTAGCCAGCTGATTGCGGGAATAAGGATCATCCATCAGTAACTTTTTAGACTGCTTTGGGCCTGACTTTTTGATTTTTCCAATTAAGCTCGATTTTCGAATCTTCAATGCAATTTTAAGCATTTCCCGCTTTTCTGAGTTTGCGAAAGAGACGTTCACGGGAGAAGTCAGGATGGGGAAGAATTTGAAAAACTCTTCCTCTTTCCCTTGTTTTTTCAGCAAAACCAGCAAACCGTGCCGGGCAAGGCTTTCGGAATGCAGGCTTATTGCATCCGCAATTATCGGGATGCTCCATTCGCGGCAATAGATGGAGATGAATTCTCCGTATACTGAAATTAATTCGTTGTCCCCTAGCCTCGCAAGGTTTATTTTGTCGAGTTTTTTACACTCCCTTTGAAACGCGCGGAGATCCTTTTTCCATAAGTTGATTAGATTCCGAATATAACGGGGGTTATTTCCCTGGTTATCAATAACAAATTCGGTCAGTTTTTTCAAATCCCCGTGGTCATAATACCAGTAGAAGAAGTCGTCCTCATACTTGCTGATGATGGAATCATAACCGATGCCTATTCTCTCCTTTAACAGCCTGCCAGTAGCGACTGCCGGCATCCAGCCAAGGTGCAATACCGCCTCTCCCGACTGTATGTAATTCTTCCTGCCCTTGAAAACCGAGAAATCCCTCATCTTTCCACCCGCCGCACTGATCCGTGCATTGCGTTCACTTCGACCAGATCCCCGTCCTTGAGCACATCTGTTGCAATTTTTGTGCCGACAATGCAGGGGATGTTAAGCTCCCTGCTAACAATGGCCGCATGGCAAGTGAGTCCGCCCGTGTTTGTAATGATTGCAGCGGCTTTTTTCATTGCGGGAACAATATCGGGATTCGTTGCGGGGGAGACTAGAATGTCGCCCGGGTTCATTTTAGGCATGTCCTTGGGGGATAAAATCAGCTTCACTATGCCCTTCGCATGGCCGGGGCAAGCACATTGCCCCCTGAGCTCATTGGTAATTACGATCCTTTCCTGAATCACGTCCTCATCCAAAATGCGTTTTGCCTCCTCACCCACAAATACCCGGGTTTCATCATTTTCACTGATTGCAACTGAGAATTTGTAGCGTTCAGCATAAAGAGAAGGGTCCAAAACGCCGTCGAGCAGGCCTTCCCTCAGCTCATCGGGGAGCATGAACCGCACCTGCCTTTCGGTCAGGTTCAATCTTCTGGCGATTTCCCTGATTAGCGGGCGCATCTGGAAATAGCTCTTGAAAAGGATGTCCTTCCGGTTGGCCTTGAAGAAGATGAGATCGGAGGCGATGTCGAATAGCTTGTTTTCAAATTTCGAAAGCTTGAGTTCTGAGATTGCCCTTCGTCTCTGTGTTTCGTTTTCGGCTTCTTTCTCGGCTATCCTCTCCAGTTCGGCTTCCGCGTCCGTTTTCTGCTCGAGCATCCGCAACAGGATGGATTCGAAATATGCCTTGCCCCAGGGGGCGTTCTCATAGTTGCAGGGGAGCCATTCGTAGTTTTTTGTATGCGAAACAAGGAGTTTCTGTATTTGAGGCGAATGGACGTCCTTTGAATTGCCAATCTTCTTCGCAATCTTGAGCAAATCAATGTCCTGCTGCTTTCCGAGGGTGCGCTTTTTGGGGTTTGTCAGTACTGCAAAAAAAATGCCGGCCTCATCCTCCGTCGAATCCGGCAGATGCCTTTTGATGATTGCCTTCAACTCGTCCGAAAGGGTGCTGCTCAAATCAAGCGCGGGTGCGATCCAGGCATAGCCGCGCATGAGCTTGCAGCGCCTGCAGTATTCATCGTAATATTGCCACAATTGGAGATCTGATTTTTTTTCCAGGTTTGCGGAGCTGATTTCCCCGGTAAGGTCGAGCATCCTTTTCCCCAGCCGGTACGTTTCGGTGATCGCATGTTCGATGAATTCCGGTTCTTTCTGCACCCGCCTCATCAGCTTCCCGCTGACTTCCTTGTTGTTTCCCTGCACTTCGTAGAAGCCCCACGAGTCTTCCTTGAAGGGGTACATTAAGCCCGCATAGCTCACGCCGAGCGCCTTCTGCATGCTGCTGTTCTTCCCGCAGCCGGACTCGAACAGGAACACCGGGAACAAACTCGCATCGTTCCTGATATCGACCTTGACCCACTTCTTCACTTCTTACCCCCTCAATTATCGCAAGTAGTAATGTGATTGAGTGCTATTAAATAGATTTACCCCCGATATAGGGGTTTCAGAGTTCTTCCCGGAGTGATGCCTTGATCACAGCCCCTTCGGCCTTCCTTAAATGCTCGCGGAACGTGCTCTCGTCGACACCCGCTTTCCTCGCGATCTGCTCAAGCGAGTTCTTGCGGGGGAAATCATAATAGCCCTCTGCTGCGGCTTTCTTTAAAGCGGCAAGCTGTTTTGCGGAAAGACGTTCAAAAACGTTTGAAATGAAAAGATCGATCGGCTGCTCACGGATCCCGAGCACCCAGACCTTTGCCCCTTTCGTTTTTGAGATTTTTTTCGCGAGATCCTTGAGGTGCTTCTTGTCCCAGCTCGCGATGGTCCAGTATTCGAAGCCGCCCTTTCCGACGATCGGCTTGGTGAAGATGACTTCGGAGTTCATCACCTGCGCATTGAAAGCATCGAGGCTCTCATGCTGGTAGAAGACCTGATTCCCTTCCACGCACCTGACCTTCTTCCCGAAATGGGAGATTAGGCCCTTGAGGTATTTTTCCTTGTCCGGCCCTTGCACCAGCACGACCTTGTTCACGAATGCCTTGTTGTCTTTCTCGAACACGTTCAGGTAATACGAGGCGATCGTGACATCGAAGCCCGCGCTGCCTGCGACTATGATGGATTTCTCCCGCTTCAGCTTAAGCTCAGCTACCCACATTTATTCCACCTAGCAGCCGTGCTTGCCGCGTACAAATAGGCCGATTATTTCGGGCAGCAGCTTGTGCTCCTCCTTCAGTATGCGGTCGGCAAGCTTTTCCGGCGTATCGCCCTCGATGACTGGCACCTTGCGCTGGCCCAGAATCGGGCCGCCGTCGACATCTTCAGTGACAATGTGCACGGAGCAGCCGCTCTCCGCCTCACCGGCTTTGAGCACCATTTCGTGGCACATCGATCCGCGGCAGCCCTTGAATTTCGGGAGCAAAGTAGGATGGATGTTGATGATGCGGTCCTTGTAGCCTTCAAGCAGCACCTTGCCGACGATGCGCATGTAGCCTGCAAGAACGACCAAATCCACCTGGTGCTTTTGCAGGTGCTTCATGACTTCCGTTTCATACTCCTCCTTGCTTGGGAAGTTCGACGGGTCGATATGCAAATAGTCAATCCCGTGCTTCTCCGCGCGTTTTAACGACTGCGCGCCCGCCCGGTCGCTTACCACCAAGCCGATGGCCGCATTCAGTTTCTTGTTCTCGATATTGTCGATGATGCTCTGCAAATTGCTCCCCCTGCCGGACGCGAGAACGGCCACGACATATTGCTTCCTTGAAATCTCCGCACGCTTGTGCGTCGCATATTCGTTGATTTTCGGGGTGGGGTAAATATCCGTCAGGCACGCCATGCAGTTGTCGTTTTCAGGCAATGCAAGTGAGCGCTGGAGCGCCTCGACAGTGTTGTAGGTGACCGAATCCGCGCCGAGCTCTTCTGTGATTTGGGAAACGGTCCTGTTGGAGGCGACAAGCTCCTTGTATGTGGGAAAATCGATCCCCATGTAGCACGGTGCGATCACCGGCGGGCAGCTGATCAGCAGGTGCACTTCCTTTGCTCCGCTATCCCTCAGCATTTTCACCAATCGCTTCATCGTATTTCCGCGAATGATGCTGTCATCCACGATTCCGATCCTTTGGCCCTCAACAATTGAACGGATGGGATTGAGCTTGAGTTTCAGGAGCGCCTTCCGCTGCTCGTTTGCAGGCATTATGAAGGTGCGGTGGATGTAACGGTTCTTGATCAGCCCCTCGACGAAGGGTATGCCCGACGCCTGTGAAAATCCGATCGCCGCAGACCTGCCGGAATCCGGGATCGGCATCACGATATCTATATCCTGCTTGAACACCCCGGCAAGCTCCGCGCCTAACTTGCGCCTCACCCCATAAACCGACCGGCCTTCGATGACCGAATCCGGACGTGAGAAATATACCCATTCGAACATGCAGTGCGCGTTCCTTTCATGGAAAAGCACCTGCGTCCTGACCTCGTTGTCCTTGGCCACCACCACCTCGCCCGGAGCCACATCGCGGTCGAATTGCGCATCCAGCGCGTCCAGCGCGGCAGTCTCGCTTGCGATGAAAATCAGATCGCTCACGAGCGTCTTCTTCCTGCCGATGCACAGCGGCTTGAAGCCCCGCGGATCGCGTGCAGCGACAAGGGTGCCATCCGAAAGCAAAAGGACCACGGCGTATGCGCCCTCAAGCTGCTTCATGACCGCGTGCATTGCGTTGAAATACGGGGAAAAACGATCGGATCCTGAAGCGGATTCCTTCGGCAATTTTTTAACATTTTTCATCTCCTTTTTCAATTCTGCTGAGATCATCTTCACTATCAGTTCGGTATCCGCAGAGCAGCTGAAGGGCATCTGGTGCAGGTCGGTGAGCGACTGCTTGAGCTCGTCATAATTCACGATGTTGCCGTTGAATGAAATTGCTATTTGAAGGCCTCCGTTGCGGTGCACCAATGGCTGCGCATTGTCAATTGTCGAGCTGCCGGTGGTTGAGTAGCGCACGTGGCCGATGCCCAGCTTCCCGCTGAGCTTCTCAAGGTCGCCTGTTGTGAAAATGTCGGTCACGAGGCCCATGTCCTTTTTCGTGCTTAGCTTTCCGTCGACAATTACCGAAATTCCGGCCGATTCCTGGCCGCGGTGCTGGAGCGCAACAAGGCCGTTGTATATATCATAGGGCACCTCGGCGGTCTCCCCCCTCTCCGAATAGACGCCTATAACGCCGCATTCCTCGCGGATTTCCTCCCCCATAATTTCACGCTTGGACCAGAAAAATCAGAGCAATCAGATACTATTAGATGGAAATGCGCATTTATTAACCTTGTTTTGGATATAAACGCGAATTTTAACTCAGCGCATTTTGCGCTCCAGGGAATTGAGAAAATCATCCTTCATCGAGGTTATGGCCAAATCGACCACCCGGCGGTGGCTTTCGGACGAATCGATGATCGTAAGCCTTTTCTCGAGCGAAACCCTTCCGGCCATTGCAGCCTTCACGCCCTTGTCCGATGCGAGCTTCATGAGTTTTTGGGGCTCTTTGGTTGTGACAATGAAACGCCCGTAGGATTCGGAGAAAAGCAGGTCATCCGCATCCATGCGCTTTGACTTCACCGGCAGCTTATCCAGGAATACTTCTGCGCCCAGGTTGCTTTTGATGCTCATTTCCGCAAGTGCAATTCCCACGCCTCCGGTCGATACATCATGGCAGGAATTCAGCAATTTGCGCTTTACTGCCTCTTGGATGAATGCAAGCGTTTTCTTCAGCTCCTCGAAATTTATCGAGGGCGGAATGCCGCCATCGATCCCGAAATGGAGGTTGTAGTATTCGCTGCCTCCAAGCTCGCCGCTAGTTTCGCCGACCACAATTATCAAATCATCGGGGGATTTGAATTCCGGAGTCACAATATTTTCCATGTTTTCAATCAGGCCAACCATCACAACAACTGGCGCAGGCTTGATTGCTTTCTTTGTCACATCATCCTCATTGTAGAATGAAACATTCCCTCCGATGCATTGGACCTGCAATGCGTTGAGCGCATCAGCCATGCCTTTTATGCTCTCTGAAAATTGCCAGAATATTTCGGGATTCTTGGGATTTCCGAAATTCAGGTTGTCCGTGATGCCAATTGGAATCGCGCCAACTGCTGCGAGATTCGCAGCGCATTCGAACACGCTGCCTGCGGAGCCCGCGTATGGATTCAGGTAGCAATGGCGGAAATTGCAGTCGCTCTTTATTGCGATTGCCTTCTTGTCGTTGATGCGCAAAACGGCCGCATCGGCCTCCCCGCATTTTAGGACAGTGCGGTCGCCCACCTCGGTGTCGTATTGCTGCGTAACCCAGTGCCGGCTTGCGATGTTCTCGGACTGCAGCATCTTGGTCATCACTTCATTGATGTTTAAGGGAGGATGCGGCTTTCTTTCTTTCAGCAATTTTTCGAGGTAAGATGCTTTTTTTGTCGGCATGATAATTGTTGGCACATCGGTCAGCAATTCAACCGGAATGTCGGCAACAACCTTGCCTTTTTCCTTCACAACGAATCTCCGGTCCTTTGTCAACTTTCCAACGACGCGATACGCGAGCCCGTATTTGTCGAATATTTTTGTGAGCGCTTTCAGATCCTTGGGATTGCATGAGAACATCATGCGCTCCTGCGATTCAGAAAGCATGATTTCAAACGGAGTGAGCGGTTCGCGCAGGTGCACATCACTTGCCTCTATCTCCGCACCCAAACCGCCCTTGCCGGCCATCTCGGAGGCAACGCACGTTAGCCCCCCGCCGCCGAAATCCTTCAGCGCCTTCACCTTCCCGGTTTTTAGCGCCTCCAGCGTTGCTTCAATGATCATTTTTTTCAGGAACGGATCCGGAATCTGAACAGCAGGCCTTTCCTCGTCGCTTTTCCCGTGAAGATTCTTGCTAGCAAAGGTGACTCCATGAATCCCGTCTTTCCCAGTTGCGCTTCCAACCAGAACCAGCAGGTCGCCTGGGTCCTTCCCTTTTGCAATGAAGAGCTTGTCCCTGTCAACCAAACCGAAGCACGCGCAATTCACTATGCAATTGCGCTCATAGGATGGGTCGAAATTGGTCTCGCCCGTAACAGTAGGAATTCCCGTGCAGTTGCCGTAATCGCCAATGCCCTTCACGACGTAATTTAGGAGCCATTTCGCCTGGGGGGAGCTTAGGCGGCCGAAAAACAGCGGATCCGCGAGTGCAATTGGGCGCGCGCCCATTGCAAGTACGTCACGGATTATTCCGCCAATGCCGGTTGCAGCTCCGGAGTACGGATCGATTGCGGATGGATGATTATGGGATTCGACTTTGAATGCGATGCACTGGTTGTCCCCGATGTCCACGACTCCCGCATCATAGCCTGGACCTAAAATTACGCGCCTTCCGGATGTTGGCAATAATTTTAGCAAGGGCCTTGAGCTCTTGTAACTGCAATGCTCCGACCACATGATATCGAGCATGCCCGCTTCAACCACATTGGGCAGCCTGCCGCCAAGTTTGGATTTGATATGATCAAGTTCTTCCGCAGTAAGATCAACATCCACTCCAGAAACCTTCATTTGCCACACCTATTGACTTCCAATTTTCCTTCCGGTCAAAAATTCCCTAAGGCTTTCAAAAACCAGCCTCGCTTTTTCATTCTTGTAAGGATTCAGTATCCTTTCCGATGCTCTTTCTGGATGGGGCATGAGGCCCACAACATTCCCCTCGGGATTGCACACACCGGCAATGTTGTCGAGCGAGCCGTTCGGGTTTGCTTCGGCGCTTTCCCTGCCTTGCAAATCGCAATATTTGAATGCGATTTGGTCGTTCTGGTAAAGTTGCTTGAGACCCTCGGCGTCGATGTAATAATTGCCCTCCCCGTGCGCAGTAGGCGATTGGAATACGTCGCCGCGGACGAACTTCCTTGAAAATGCGCTCCGGTTGCTCACGACACTTAGGCTGGTCCATTTGCATACGAACCGCATTGACGCATTGCGCAGTAGCGCTCCGGGCAGCAACTGCGCCTCGCATAATATTTGGAATCCATTGCAGATCCCCAGGATCGGCTTCCTTTCCTTGTTCATCTTCTTGACTTCCTTCATTGCAGGAGAGTAAGCGGCGATTATGCCTGCGCGCAAATGATCGCCATATGCGAAACCTCCGGGCAGGATTGCCGCCTCATATTTGCCCTCCTTGAAGTCAGTATGCCAAACCAGCTCAGCGTTCATGTGCATGACATCGCGCAGCACGTGGTGCGCATCAAAGTCGCAATTGCTTCCGGGGAATTGAATCACTGCAATCCTGGGCATTTCATGATCACGCATATCGGGTATCGGAAATTCGAATCACATTCATTCTTTGCATTATTGACCACAGCACAATTATTTCTTTATCGAAATCGAGTATGTTTGCGCAACCGGATTCGCCAACCGGAGCTCGATGACCATTTTTTCTGCGATCTGCATGGCTTTTTGCTCATTCACGGCCGAAAGCCGAACGCGCAGGAGTTTCGCAGTCCGAACGCCCTGCACCATCTCAAAGCCGTGCTTGCGCATGAGATCAGTAGCGATTGTATTTCCCTCCGGATCCTTCAGGACCGGCTTGCTCTCGATGACTATCTCCACCAAGTATTCGTGTTCCATGGTTAGCCCCCCCTAAAAGCAGAATAAGCAAATCTAATTCAAAATAGAGGGTTATAAAACTTCACAAAAACGGAAAGGTATAAATAGGAGGAATGCTAAATTGTGGAAACCTGAAAGGGCAGGTTTAAATCTGATTCCGAATCGCTTAAAGCAGCAGCTTTAAGTGCATATTGAGCGGCTTCGAGCGCATTACTAAATAACTCATGGAGACGAATGACGCGCCTGCATCCAGGTATTTTTTTGCATTCTGGGGGGTAATCCCGCCGCTTGCCTCAATCTGCACCGTAGTGTTCACTTTTCTGATCTGCATAGCAATTTCCCGGAATTTCTTCGGGACTTGGTTGTCGATCAGGATCGCATCCGCCTGCGTTTTTGCAGCAGCAACAGCCTCTGCTGCATCCCTCGCCTCCACTTCAACAAAATAGTGCAAATGAGTGTGCTTCCGATGCTTGCAAGCCTGCGCAACGGCGAGCTTAACGGCCTGCCGGCCATCAATGTTGAATTTCTTTTTCAGGAATGCGAGGTGAGTGTTCTTGACAAGGTACCCATCAGCAAGGCTCATCCGGTGTGGAAGCCCGCCGCCTACTTGCACAGCGCGCTTTTCGGATTCCGTAAGCAAAGGATGATTCTTCCGGAGGGCTGCAACCCTATATTTCCCGACTCTATCCGTAATTTTTTTTGTTTCAGTCGCAATTCCGCTCAAAAGCTGCAGAAAATTTAGCGCGGTCCTCTCGCGTTTTAAAATTTCCGCAATATCCCCCTCAACACCCAAAATCCGCTGCCCATTTTTAATTTCGGCGCCCTCTTCCAAATCAGTATGCACCTTCAAGCCCAGGAACGCATATTTCGCTTCGATCAATCCGCAGAGCACGCCGGGCTCTTGCGCAACAATCACTGCTTTTGCATTCCCCTTCAAATCAAGTGCCTGCGCGGTGATGTCCTCCCTCGAATCGTCATAAAGCGCTTCAAGCGCCCTGCGCTTGACTAGGCTTTCGTAATGCGCCAGGTCGCGCTTGAACAGCTTGTCCTTATTGTACCTCATTTCCCTCATAATGAATAAGAGCAATAAGGCTTTTTAAGAAGCGTCGGCTATTGATTGCATGTTCGAATCCATAACCATTGAATCGTTCCTCAGGGCATTTGCACTGATATTCGCGATCATGGATCCGTTCGGCAGCCTCCCGGTATTCCTGGTGATAACGAAAAAGCTCAACGAAGCGAACCGGATGAAGGCGGCAAACCAGGCGCTCATTGTTGCAACCGCGGTTGTGCTTGTATTCCTTTTTTTCGGGGACAACATCCTCGAGCTGTTCAATATCAGGCCAAGCGATTTCAAAATTGCGGGCGGTGCGGTGCTTTTAATCCTGGGCGCACAGCTGGTTTTCGGGTATGGCAAGAAGGAAGTCAGGGAAATCAAGGATTACCATGTCGCAGCAACAATAATCGGGGTCCCATTGATAACCGGGCCCGGCGTAATCACGAGCCTGATTGTGCTGACCGCCTCGGAAGGAGTGCTGGTCACATTATTTGCAGCATTGGCGGCCTTGTCCATCAATTGGCTGATTCTCAGGAACAGCAATAGATTGCTCAAAGTAGTGGGGATGAATGCGATCGAAATCGCATCAAGGGTTTTCGGATTGCTGCTTATAGCTGTCGCCGTGGGATTCATACGGATGGGGCTGGGTTGAAAAATGAAAATCGAATCCTCGCTTGACGGCGAGATAATGGGTCTGCTTAGGGGGAATCGGTCCCTCCAGAAGCTATATAGGGATTTTAGCAGCAGCAGGGAATTCAAGGATGCATGCGAGGCCGCGAATAAACTGGTTGTTGACCGGCTGGGGTACAACGACCATGGGATCGTGCATGCGAAAATCGTCGCGAGGAACGCACTCAAAATTTACCAGCTATTGGAAAAGGCGGGAATCGGGGGAAATTACGTTACGGAAGGCAGCGGGAATTCGGAGGATGTGAAGCTGATACTGCTGCTCTCATCGCTTTTGCACGATGTGGGCAATGCAATCCATCGGAAGGAGCATTTCATGCACAGCACCATCATCGGCGCGAACATGCTCGAGGAGTATGACATCAGCCCCCGGAAAAAAATTGCGATCCAGGAATGCATTTATGCGCATGACGATTCCATTGAGGCAACTTCAATAGAGGCAAGCATTTTGAAGATTGCGGATGCACTCGATATGGAGGAGGGCAGGGCCAGGATACCATTCAGGATGGGGAATATGGACATCCATACGGTATCCGCATTGGCAATCCGAAAAATCGAGGTGCTGGAGGGAAAGCAAAAACCGGTTTTGCTGAAAATACTGATGAGCTGCGTTTCCGGGATTTTCCAGGTGCAGGAGATGCTGGTTAGGCAGGTTAGGCAAGGCAAGATGGCGGATTTGGTGGAACTGCAGGTTGAAATGGCGCCCGAAAGCACTTGCGGCGCAAAAATCGGCCCGATAATCAATAAGAGAATAATGTAGATGGTAATTGCATGGGACTAATTTTTGATTTTGCATTGTTCGGTTTGTTTTTTTACATAATGGTTGCAATGCTGTACTTCCTGGGATTGGCCCTCATGCTGGCGGTTTACAGCCTAATCAAGCATGGCAATTTTTCCTCCTTTTTATCGCACTGGGTGCAGGCGGCCAAGGCGGCATTCATCGGCTCCGCACTGAACAACCTCACTGCAATCGCATTGGCGGCAATCATCCTGAATGAGCTTCTTTCGGGCGGATTGCAGATGATGCAAAGTGTCGGCGCAAATCCTGCACCGGTGCCGGCCGGGATCGCATACCTTTCAATCCTCTCGGTGGGAAAAATCACATTATTCGCAACGCTCTCGCTGATGATCTGGTTCCTTGTTGCAGTTGCGCTAACTTACTGGCTCGCAAAAGGAAGGAGCGCCAAAAGAGAGGCGCCTAAACCCGAGTTAAAGGCAAAGCGGAGAGGGAGGAAATAGGCAAATTTAAGGAAACGCGATGCAATAGGAATAATACGCGGCAGTATAGCACCTTCCACTAGGCAGCGCGCCGGGCTGGAAAACGGATACGATGTTTTTCAGTATCTGCAACTGCAATGCGTCCTTTTCGGATTGCAGCAAAACATTGGAAATCGGCACAATGGTGACGTTCTGCGCCCCCACGTAATAATACCTAATTTCAGAGCATTCGGTTGTGTTTGCCGCCCATTGATAAGCAGCGTAGGTAGTTGCACTGTAATCATTGCAGCCAAGCCTGGCTGCAGTCAAAGCCAAGGTGAGTTCCTGCTGCCGGAATGAGACAAGCATCAAGGACGCGACAAGCACGAACATCAACGCGAGCAATGTGACATATTCGGCTGCTGTCTGCGCTCTTTGCATAAAAATCATCACTTGCACGTAACGTTCAATACCCCGTTCGCATTCGCACTCCGGACAGTGATCCATCCGCTTTTGAAGCAAGTTGATTGCACAGTAGGCGCTGGAAAATCAAATGTCTCGCTCACAACCCGTTTGGCTGCGCCAGGCACGATGCAATACATCCGGGATTCCGAAGGGATCACGTAAAAGCATTGCGCGCCAACAGGGACGAAAATCTTATTGGAGATGACCGAATAATTCCCGGATAGGTAAATGTACTTGAGCGCGCTCGTCTCCAAATCCAGTGCGCTCCTTGCAACCAAAACATTGTTCAGCGCGGAAGTGCCGCGGATTTGATTGTCCGCCTGGGCCAAAAGGACGGATGTTGCAAGCAAAATGAATCCCGCTATCAGAAAGAACTCGATGCTTCCTTGCGCTTTTTGCATGACAATTACCCTATTCCTAAAACACTCAGGAAATCCCAATATTTGTAAAGCAGGAATGCTGCTGCGATCACCGGTGCAAAAGGCAGCGCCTCCTTTACAAGAATCTCTTTCACGTGGAGCCTTTTTAACTCTTTTATTTCCGCGCTTGTGACGCCCCTTGCTTTCAATGCATCGGCAATGATTTTCCCTTTCGGCTTCAAATATGCAAGCGCGTCCGGAATTGCAACCCTGCCGCGGCCTTTCAGGAGCTTCAGCGCTTCCTTGAATGCGCTGCCCGGCGCCCATTTCTTCACCTTGCCCGCCGACAGGTAATATGTTTCTGCGGGTATCGCGCCTTCCTCGAGATCCCTTACTGCGATCGGGTGCTTCAGGACCTTTTCGGAAAGAAGGTGGAAGCCCCTGCGCATGAGATGCAGCGCCAATGTGGCAAAGAACAGGAATGTCGCGAGTGAAATCGAATCCTCGAGCCTGAAGAATGCAAGCCCGATTATTGCCAGGGGGATCGCGAGCTTGAAGGGAAGCCTGATGAAGAAAGAGAGCAGTATGGCAAAAAGGACCAGGAGGGGAGAATATTGGTTCTTTATGAGGAAGGAGATTGCGAGGAGCACGGAAAAAGAAAGCACGGTGCTCCTTGCGGCATCAATTATCGAGTATATGAATAATTTGTGGAATTCACGCCTATAGGGCACAAGGTCATTGATGTAATACAGTATCGTGATTGGGATCAGCAGAAGGGCAGAGGTTAGGAAAACCGAAAAGGTCGCGGTAAGCTTGAATCCCGAGTAAAGGGGCAGGAAGGCCATCAGTGCGGTGAAGAATTTCACATCCCCTCCCGCCCAGACGCCGAGCCGGTATAGCAGGTACGCGAATGCAAGGTTGAGGAGGAAGAATGGCAGGTAAACCCCGGCTAAAAAGCCCAATTCGAATTCGAATTTCATTATGGTCAATGCAATCGCTAGGAACATGAAAAAGAAATTGATCGGATCTGGTATTATGCGCGCCTTTAAATCGAAATAGAACACCAACGCGATGAAGAATAGGATTATGAATTCTAGCATATGCGCTTCTTACCCCCCTCGCTGTTGATCATTCCAGGAACATGCCGATGATTGCGTTGCGGTCCGCCTCGATCCTTGCGCTGATGACATCCGCAACCTCCTTGATTTGGGTCGCAATAGAAATTCCCGCGAGCACAATGACCAAGCCCAATGCCACTAGCAATATGTATTCCGTTGAAGTCTGACCCCTCTGATCCATACGACCACTGCAATAGGCTAATGTAAAGCGATATATAAAACTATCCGATTAATTCGCGCTTTAGGGCGCAATGGAGTGCACCAAATCAAACTGCACGCTCAGGAATATGAAGTACAGCAGCACAAGCATGATGCCCTCGCGGCGCGAGAGCTCCTTTTTCCTGTACGCAAACAGAAAAACCAAGGAGAACGCGAATGCCATGAACGCATATGCAACAAGGAAATTGCCGAACTCGAACGTGAGGGTGTTGCCCACAATCGCGGCGCACCCAAGGATGAAAGTAAGCTCGGTGACGAAGCTGCCAATCAGGTCGCCCCATATCACCTCCTCCTCCCTGGCGCGCAGCGCACTCACATCCACGGCAAATTCGGGTATTGCAATTCCAAGCGATAGGATTGTAAAGCCCATGATCATCGGATGGATGTTGAAATCCTTTATAATCGCCAATGCGGAATCAACTATGAAAGTGGAGGCGACATACGCAAGCCCCAGGAATGCGACCATTTGGAAAATTGCGCCCCACATGCTTTTGATGCGCAGGCCCTGCATGAAAACCTGGTGTGTTTCCTGCTCTTCCCGCCTAATTAGCACCTCCTGCTCCTTGATGTTGAAGATGTACATCAGGTATACGACAATAAGCAGCATCCCTTCTGTCGGGGTAAGCTTGCCATCGAACAGCAGGAAGAACGGGATGGCAAGAATGAAAAATATCCAGCCGAAATTCTCAAGCACCGTGCTCTCCCTGACACGGAAATCGCCCTTCATGATTGTGACGATGCCCAGCACCAGGCACACGACTATGATATTGGCGCCGATCAGGGTGCTCAGGACAAGATCGGTCTGGTTCTGCGAGGCCGCAGCAGTGCTCACGAAAAGATCGGGCAATGATGTGCCGAGGCCGAGCACTACAAAACTTAATAGGAATTTCGGGAGCTTGAGCCTGTTTGAAATCCCGGTCAAAAGGCTTACCACGCGTGCGCTTGAGAACCCGAGCACTAGCAAGGCAATCAGAAGTATTGTTACGCTTGAACTGAATCCCATTCCAATCTCCCAGATGAGTTAAATTAAAATCACTCGGGACTTTAAATTAGTAACCTTTCCATCTTAATTGCGATGAATAATTGGGAATTTAGCTCCCATATAACTTTAAATAGCTTCAGGGGTTTAAGATATCGATTCAAGATTCCCTTCATTTGTGGTGATTTTATGGGCATTTTAGACCTATTTGGAAAAAAGGACATGGCGCACGAAACAATCTTCACGATACAATCCGACTTCCACCCGTTCAAGCTGAATGCGCACCATGCGGATTCGGTTGACTTGGAGGTCAAAGTGACTAATAATATCGACAAGGAGGTGCTTACATCGGTCGTCATCCAGGTGCCGAAACCGCTCGGGTTGGACAAGAGCGGCTTCATGCAGCAGCGCGAAATAAGGCTGGGCACTGTTCAGCCGCATGAGACCAAGGACCTGAAGATACAGGTGTATTCCGGCCAGCGCGTGCCCAAGGGCTCGTATCCGGTGATGATATTCGCAATCTCGCACTACAGG
Organism: Microcaldota archaeon; assembly: GCA_043803465.1. Taxonomy (GTDB): domain Archaea; phylum Micrarchaeota; class Micrarchaeia; order Norongarragalinales; family SBBD01; genus JACRGC01. The sequence continues at coordinate 6,091 of JAZDKC010000073.1, read as the reverse complement.
GATTACAGCTACCTCCTGAATGAGGTTAGGAAGAAGGTCGAGCTCAGGGTTGTTTGATTCTATTTATTCAGACTGGCGAGCTTCTTCAGCAATGTTTGGCGTTCTTTCCCTTCGGTTGGAAATGCATTCCTATCTGTTGGAAGCCTCGGGTCATCCCACACCCTAGCCGCATTCCAATACCCGGGATCCTTGGAAAGGCTTGCATCCACGATATTCATCAGTTGCTCGTCCGTAACATTTTTCCGTCTTTTGATTGCTGTCGATATTTTACTTAAGATTTCGAGAGGATGCTTGTCTGAGGGAACAATAGTCGAATGGCGAAAAAGCAGTGCGACTTTCTCCGCCATAGTGACGGGCAATTTCAGCTCTTCTGCACCTTTAATCAATTCCTGGCGGAATTCCACCTGGATGTCGTGGGCACTTCGTTCTGGGCGATTGAGTGACGCCATTTGAAATCAGTTACTTCCTGTACCTGTAGGAATAAGGCATCGGCTTCTCGGGTGCAGCGGGCTTTTCCTCTTCCTCCTCCATCTCGCCGCCGATGCTGCCGGTTGCGGAAACGATTATGATCTTCTCGACTGCCTTCACGGACTTGTAGAGCACGGTCTTTTCGCGGAAGACGCGCTTCGCCTCCTCCTTGCTGGCGACCTTGATGGGCTCGAGCGTAAGCCTCACGACTTCTCCTTTCTGCAAATCCAGAATTACATCATAAACCTTGCCGACGAATGTCGCGGTATCCGTATAGATATCCATTCCGATTAGCTGGGACAACTTGACTGACATCGTTACCACCTGTGAAGTGTAATATATAGGATATCAATAACATCTTTTTAAACTTAACCTTCTGGCAGCGTTGCGGAATAGCTATTTCGGAGGGGCGGTTTTCGGGCCAGTTAGAGGATTAGCTCCACTTCCTTGCTTTTTTTCAGCACAAATTTTGCCAGTGCAGTCAGGGCTTTGACGCGGGGGTCGGCCTTGTCCAGATCCTCAAGTTTTTTAACCGGCCGAAACTCATTTTTTTTAAGGCTTTCCCTGAAAAATTCGACTATAGTTCCGATATGCTGGTCATAATCCAGCGATTTGGCTGGTTCATCAATATCCCTTAATTTTCTTCGTTCAACCAGGGGCTTATAAATAAAACCCTTTTCTGGATCATAAATGGCGGCAATGTTTTTGCCGGGTTTTTGAATCCCGGTCCGAATTGAGTACTCCGTTTTTTCCGTGAGCCCGAATTGATGCACTTGCTTAACAAATTGCAACAATATATTATGCAGTTCGGCCGGTTCTTTATGAGTTATTGCAGCATTCAGCTCCTTGGCACGATTAAAAACAAATTCCTTTGCGGCGTTTTCGCTGATTTTATTTTGTCCGTCCTCGCTCAATTCGGCCATGCCCATCACGTTAAGGGTATGGCGCATAATCCTTAAAAATGCCTTCTCGGCAACTTATGGGGAAGAAACCACATAACTTGTGTCGCCTTGCCCCCTGATTGTTTTATAAAATCGTTTTTCCAAACCCTACTGTTGCGGTTGTGTTTGACACCTCCAGGGGAAGCATCCCCTACGCGTGTCGCCCCTACCCCTCTAGTTTTATTAATTGAATTTGTTATTTTCTTTCGATATGAGGTTGTGTTTCAGTGGCAGAATTCGACACATCCAGGGGGGAGAGCCCCCTTACTCGTGTCGCCTTGCCCCCTGATTGTTTTATAAAATCGTTTTTCCAAACCCTACTGTTGCGGTTGTGTTTCAGTGGCAGAATTCTAGCTTCCCAACCCCATTTTTCTTTCTTTGGAAGAAAGAAAACTAGGGGTCCAAAAGAAAGAAGGATTTAGCAATCCATTTCTTGAAAAAGCTGGAGACCCGGGTCCGATAACCCCTATAGGGGAGGTACCTCCCCTACTCGGGTTGCCTCTACCCCTCTTAATTTGATGGGCGGATGAGCAACATGGTCGGGGATCCCGGCAACCGCACTTTTCGGAGTTTTTGGCGGCGGAGCCACCGCCACCTTTTTTCAAAAAGGGGGCAAGGCAACCTTTAAAAATTGCTTTATGGATAATAAATGGCGATTTTGACTAGTTGTTTTCATCTATCGTTACGGTGCATATTATGAGCAAGCAGCATATTGAACTTACGAAATACGAAAAGGCAAGGCTGATTGGGGCACGCGCGCTGCAGCTGGCAATGGGCGCGCCATGCCTAGTCAAGGCGCCCAAGGGCATGTTCAATGCAGTCAAGCTCGCGCTTTACGAAATGGAAAAGAATGCGTTGCCTTTGCAGATTTACAGGGAGAAGATATAATCCGGTGAATGAAAATGGAAGTTAAAGTGCTCAAGGACGAAGACGGTTACCTGGAAGTGATGCTGATGCAGGAGGATTTGGGATTTGCTAATCTGGTGGTCGACCGCCTGCTTGAATCCAGGGGGGTCGGATTTGCCGCAAGCGCATATGAGCATCCATTGAAGGGCAACCCGATCATCAAGGTCAAGGCGAAGGACCCGCACAAGGAATTGAAAAAAGCCCTTGAAGGAGTGAAGGAAGAGCTCGAAAAGTTCGAGAAGGCGCTCAAGAAGGAGCTGAAGTAGGAATTCAGACTAATTCATAGGGCAGATTTGCTTCGTTCAGCGCAGCAATTATCTTTTCCCTTAAGGCAGCATTCATGCTTTTCTTCTCAATCAAGGCTATTTCAATTTTTTCGGAACTCTTTGCTAATGCCTGTCGAATAATTTCTGCACCCACATCATCCAAGTTGTGCTTCGAGCACACATAAGCCAGTTCATATTTTTCCTCAAGCATCAGTCTGGAGAATTTGGCGCAATAATGCGTGCCGCCGAATCCGATCGCGGTTTTATCCTCCGGATGCGCCTTTTCCCCCCGTTTCCACTTGTTGGCAATTTCAAGGGCGCAGTTTGCCATCAGTTCGGCTGCGGCCTCATTCGCCCATTCCTTCTCCGAGCTACCGATTTCCACCCAAACAATCGGGGACTTGAGGGTTGTGGGGCCATGATGCGTCGCTTCCGTGAACGCCGGAAATCCGTCTAAGGGGTTATTCATCAGAAACTCGAGCCCTACTTTAAGCGCTGCTCCTGAAGAATGCCCCAATTCAGACGGATTCCCGCCCAATTTGTTCGAATTCCCGAAATTCCCGCACGAGTGAACGCTCACGGAAGGTGCGCTTGTCTCGCTGCGGTGGGTCGAGAGCATCACGATCAAATCCCCTGAATTGAACAGCGGATAGTCCTTCAAATAATCGGAAAAAATGTGCATTGTGGAGAGCTCAAGCATCATGATTTTACCGTTATTCCAGCATTTCCACTCATATTTTCCATCATCGGATTTGACCGCATTCGTTTCAATAAATCCATGGTTTCCAATAAGCTTTTTTGCAATTGTTTCGCCTGCCAAATTTCCCTTGCTGAACACGATCAACGGCATGAAGGAAATTAATGCGGCAATATTATTAATTCCGCTTCCGTGCTATTTGCATGGAAATAGATGAGGACCGGCTGGATAGGCAGAAACGGATTGGCAATTGGGAGCAATCGCCTGTTTCGGATGCGAAGGTGCTGGTTGCAGGCGCCGGTGCATTGGGAAACGAGGTCGTGAAGTCCCTGCTGCAGCTTGGTGCGGAACACATTACCCTTGTCGATTACGATCATGTGGTGAAAGCCAACCTGAACAGATGCGTATTCTTTTCCGAGGAGGATGCGGATAGGAAACGGAACAAGGCGGATGTGATTGCGGAAAAGGCGGAAAAAATGTTTCCAAAGGCCAAAATTGCCCCGGTGTTGAATCGGGTGGAAAATTTGGAGGAAAAATTCTTCGCCCAGTTTGATGTTGCATTCTCATGCCTGGACAACCTGAACGCCAGGCTGCACCTGAATGCGCACATTTATGGGAAGGCGCCCCTCGTTGATGGGGGGACGACCGGTTTTTTGGGGAAGGTGCAGGTGGTGAAGGCGCCTTCCAGCTGCATCGAATGCGCGATGAGCAAAAGCGATTACAAAATACTGTGGCAGCGGTATAGCTGCGTCGGGGAGGTGCTCGATTTCCTGGATCCGAAGATGCCCGCCCTCAGCACAACGAACAGCATCGTCGCGGCGATTCAGGTAAACGAGTTCCTGAAACTGATGATGCCGTCCCTCAAATCGGAAAATAACCTGATTGGGAGATATTTGCTTTATGACGGAAGAAGGAACAGCCATAGGATTTTCGAGGTGCAGAAGAGGAAGGAATGCGCGGTCCACGCCTGATTTTACTTGAGCCTTTCCAATGCTTTGCCCAATTCGGATAGGATGCCCTCCCTATACCCTACACCGGGTTTCAAGGAGAGCGTGATCCTTGCAGACTTGTGTGTGAAATGAGTAGCTATCACACTGAAGGGGGACGCTTGTTTGAGCAAATCGATTTGCCTGCCCAGCTCGTCCCTCCCTGCTTTGTGGGAAAACAATACAGTCAACGAGGTGTTCCGCACCGCTGTCTCGACAGAAGTGATTTTGCCCCCGTGATTCTCCACCAATCTTTCAAAAAATTCGTATTCCGGCATAAAAACACCCTCAGAACGAGATGTCCCTTATCTGCTTGAACGCCTCCTCCATCTTGAAATCGGAACCCGCAGCCATCTTGCGGCCGCATTTGACGCACTTGCCATCCCCCGCGGTAATCCCCTCGTAGCAGTCCTTGTGGTAGGGCGCGCCGCAAAAGCAATGGCCGTATTTTGGGTTGTGCTCCCCCGCCTTCACCGAGATAAGAAAGCCGGTTTTGCACAATTCGCATTTCTCCCCCGAAGCCTCAAGCTCCGCAGCCTGCCTTGAAAGATCCGAAATAGCGCGGTTGTAGTAGGGCTTGGCCGCTGCCGGATTATCAGGTTTGATTTCCGTTTCAGATGAATCCGTTTTCATTTGGCCCTTGGGCTGATCCGCCTTCTTTGTTTTTTCTTCTGCCTTTTGCCCGTTCTTGTTCATGTACCGCTCCACGAACGGCGATTTCTTGGTGAGGAGGTCCTTTTGCGCATCTGTCGGGCCGTATTTCTTCATTAAATCCATGATGTCGATTGTTTCCTCCGCGCGCTTGTCCTCCGGAAGCTCCAGGATTTTCGCATGCCTCGTTTCGAGTTCCTTGTATAGCAGCTCAAGGGGCAATTTCGCCCGGATGGTTTTTGAGAGGTCAAGTTGTTCCGTCATAATTTCCGGTTCGGCTGTTTTTTCCAAAGGCTGCGCTTTCTGCCTTGTTTTTTTCTCCTTCCTCCCGAGCCATTCATCTGCCGCCTTCTTCCATTTGGGGGAATAATCATTGATGCTTCTCATCGAAATGCTGATTCGATTCTGTGCTTCATCGAAAGTTAAATAGTTTGCATCCCTAAGCTGCAAGAGGCGCTCGCTGAACTCTGGCATATCCAGATTGAACGTTTTCCTTGACTCCCCGAAATCGGTTTTTCCCTCCTTGAGAAGCTGCAGCAATATGAAATCGAACTTCGAAAGCTTGAACTTTTCCCCCTTTCCAGGCAATTTGATCTTCTTCTCCTTCTTGAGTCTAGGCGCTTTTTCTGCTTTCGGCTCTGGCGCGGATGCTTCCATATCTGTCACGATCTTTTCCTGCATTTGGTCCACAAGAACCACTACTTACTTTTTATCAATAACTGCAAAGCTTACTTCATAATAATCGTTTGCCTTCACCCTAAAAACCCTCTCCTGCATCCTTCCTTCATGCTTCCTCAGCGGATCGACCACCATCGCGATATTGAACGGTGCGGAAAAATATTTCACCTGCGTGTTAATATCGGTTTGGGAAAGGAAGCATCCGTATGATGGGTGCGAGTGTATCCAGCCTACGATGAGCTTGCGATCTTTGAAATGGGCCGAATATGCCTTAGAAAGTTCGACAAACGCTTCTTTGGTAAATTTGACACTCACGGCGGTCGGCAGGTTCTTTGCTGTAATAAAATTCTCCACAACCACGTATTGCCTGCCTTTCCAGGTGAAAACATTCCCCACCAGCAGGCCCATCGCCTCCAATCCGCTTTGCGCGGCGGTTTCAAATAGTGTTTCCGCCTTATGGAGCGCGCTGGCAGAAACGTATGCATCTAAAACTTCCTC
>JAZDKC010000072.1:0-20822 GCA_043803465.1 Microcaldota archaeon | reverse complement strand
GAACCCCCGGAATTACGGGAACATGGAGAAGCCCACTGTGAAGCTCAAGGATTCGAACCCCTACTGCGGGGACGAGCTGGAGTTCTTCTTGAAAATCGAGGAGGGGATAATCGTGGATGTGAAGTTCCGCGGGACCGGCTGCGCGATCTCGCAGGCGAGCGCATCCATGCTTTCGGAGGAGCTGATCGGAATGAAGATTAGGGATGTGATGAGGCTGGGGAACGGGTATGTTCAGAAGCTGATCGGAACAACCTTGACTCCAACAAGGCTGAAATGCGCTTTGTTGCCATTAATGGTGGCCAAGGCTGCGATTGCCGAATTTGAGGAGAAAAAGCAGAAAAAATAAAGGAAAAAGGAAGGACTTTAAGCCTTCCCGAGTATCTTGAACATCTTGGTGCCGCACTTTTCGCACGTGCCCTTCGCGGCTTTCATCCCGTTCTTCATAACTACTTCCTTGTCATCCTTCATGGTCCTTTCCGCCTTGCACTTCATGCATCTTCCCTTCATAACCCTTTCACCTCTTAGTAAACAGACGGAAAAATCTACGGAAAGAGGGCTTAAAAAGCGATTAGAAGGGCTGAAAGTGCTTGTTTTGAACTCACGCGGGCTTCGGGCCGCAGTTGAAATGTGTTTCGTCCTTGTACCAGCCGGTGCCTTTCAGGGGGCCATCCGGCCTCGTGCATTCTGGGGGAAAGCTAAAATTTGCAGTATTGCAGCCGTTATTGCCACAGCCATCCGGAACCCAATTCCCTTCAGAGTCATAGCAAGGAGGCGCTTTTGCCAATACGGTGAGGCATATTGCCTTCGACATCGACCCGCCAATAGGGCAACGCGGCAATAGGCTATACGCAAGGATCATGAATAAAATTGCCAAAACCGCCCCGATTTTATAGTTGAAACTTGGGAGCGAAATCTTGACCTGCAATACTGAAGACAGCAGATAGTAATAGGCTTGAAGGGCAAGGTAACCGATTAAAAAAAATATGAGGAGGAAAAGTGACCCGGCAACAATAGAGAATAGATCCTGAAGCAGCACATCGCTGCCTGCGCATTTATCGCCGCCCCTTAAAATGATGATTAGAAGGATTGCAAATGCGGCAAAGGGAATTAACGGGGATAATAGGACAATTTGTTTTTTTCGGGTGCTTGCGGTTTTCCAGTCGGGCAATTCGGCCATGAGAACCTTATTCTGCACGCATATTTTAAGATGCGGGTTTCGTTCATTGCCGAACTGCAATACGTTGCAAATGCTTTAAAAACCCGAAATCGTTAATACGAAGGCTATGTTGCAATCGCAGCAAAAGCCGGAATGGCTCAGGATCAGGCCGCCCACAACAGATAAATTTGAAGGAGTAAAGGGCACCATCAGGCAGCTTAAGCTGCACACGGTATGCGAATCAGCGCACTGCCCCAATATTTCGCAGTGCTGGAGCGGTGGAACAGCTACATTCATGGTTTTGGGCGATACGTGCACCAGGGGCTGCAGGTTCTGCAACATCAGGAAAGGGAAAGCAGGAGAGCAATTGGATCCGGAAGAGCCAAAAAAGCTCGCGGAAGCGGCAAAAAAATGGAAATTGGGCTATGTTGTTGTCACCTCTGTTGATCGGGATGATTTGGCAGATCAAGGAGCGAACCATTTTGCGGAATGCATTGCAGAGCTCAAAAAAGTGCCGGCGATGACCGAAGTGCTGATCGGTGATTTCAGGGGAGATGAAAAACTGCTGAAAATCATTGTTGAAGCGAAACCGAACGTGATCGCGCATAACATCGAAACCGTTGAGAGGCTGCAAAAATATGCGAGGGATTACAGGGCAGGTTACAAGCAGAGCATTGGGCAATTGAGGAGGGTAAAGGAGATGGATGCAGGCATTTACACCAAAACGAGCATCATGCTGGGTTTGGGCGAGGAGGAAGAGGAAGTGCTGCAGGCGATGGATGATCTGAGGGAAGCAGAAGTAGACATAATCACTTTCGGGCAGTATTTGCAGCCTTCGCCGATGAATTTGCCGGTGAGCGAGTTCATCACGCCGGAGAAGTTCGAGTGGTACAGCAGGAAAGCGGAAGAGAAAGGCTTCCTTTATGCTGCAGGGGGGCCGTTCGTGCGAAGTTCTTTTAAAGCAGGGGAGCTTTTTATGAAGGGATTGATTGGAAAGCAAATTAAGGAGGGTAGGGGCGACACGCGTAGGGAGGATATCCTCCCTGGAGGTGCCGTCGGGGAGCTTTTTATGAAGGGATTGATTGGAAAAGAAAAATGAAAAAAAATGATTTTGAGGAGGTTGAAAAAATCAAGATAATTAGAGGTGTTTTATTATGCCAACCAAGGTTGTTGCAGAATTCAAAATAGAGCATTTGCAGGTGCTTGATGAGGAGGGGAATGCGGATGTATCCGTAGAGCCGCAGCTTTCAAATGAGCAGCTTTCTGAAATGTACCGGGTAATGGTGCTTGCACGCGCATACGATAGGAAGGCAATGAATTTGCAAAGGCAGGGAAGGATGTTCACATACCTGCCGGTCGAGGGGCAGGAGGCGTGCCAGATCGGGAGCTGCTTTGCATTGCAAAAAGAGGATTGGTTGGTGCCCGCGTTCCGTGAAACTGCAGCATACATTGCAAGGGGCATGCCGCTCAAAACCATTTCGTTGTATTGGATGGGCAGCGAACGGGGCAATTCCGCACCGAAAGATGTGAATGCATTCCCGATTGCAATTCCAGTGGGCACGCAGATGCTGAATGCAGTAGGCATTGGCTGGGCTGCAAGGTTAAAGGGGGATAAGACGGTCGCAATCACTTTCTTTGGGGATGGTGCAACTTCAGAGGGCGATTTCTACGAGGCGATGAATTTCGCCGGGGTATTCAAAGCGAACACAATATTCCTTTGCCAGAACAATGGCTGGGCGATTTCGGTGCCTAGGAGCAAGCAGACTGCTGCGCAAACTCTTGCGCAGAAAGGGATCGCCGCCGGGATCAATTGCATGCAAGTCGATGGAAACGACGTGCTTGCCGTTTACAAGGCAACAAAGGAAGCGGCAGACCGGGCGAGGAGGGGCGAGGGCCCGACATTAATCGAATGCTTGACATACAGGATGGGCCCGCATAGTACTTCAGATGATCCAAGCAGGTACCGCTCTGCAGAGGAAACTGAAAAATGGAAGGCAAAGGACCCTGTTGACAGGTTCCGAAAATACCTCCAGAAAAGGGGGATTTGGAACGAGGCGCTTGAAACACAATACCAAAATGATGCTTCTTCTGCAATTGAAAATGCAATAAAGGATGCAGAGGCGGACAACACCCCGCAGCTGGAGGATATGTTCAAGTACGTCTATGATGAGATGCCGGTGGCATTGAAAGCGCAGTTTGAGGAGCTCAAGGCGCTCATGGATGAAAAGAAAGCAAGCGGAGAATAACAGGTGACAATAATGGCAACCAATGACAATCAGCAAAATAGAGGGGTAGAGGCGACACGAGTAGGGGAAACTTCCCCTAGGGGTGTCACTGAAAAATTGAACCTGATCCAGGCAATCAATTTGGGGCTTTCACAGGAACTTGAAAGGGATCAAAACGTAATTGTGATGGGCGAGGATGTCGGAGTTGACGGGGGAGTATTTCGGGCAACCGATGGCCTGTTCGCAAAATTCGGGCCCAACCGCGTCATTGACACGCCATTGGCAGAATCCGCCATCGCAGGCACAGCAGTAGGAATGGCTGCTTACGGCTTGAGACCCGTAATAGAGATGCAATTCGATGGTTTCGCTTTACTCGCCTTGCATCAACTGATCCTGCATGCTGCAAAAATGCGCAACAGGAGCAGGGGCAGGTTCTCTTGCCCCATGGTAATTAGGGCGCCATATGGCGGCGGAATCAAGGCATTGGAATTACATTGCGAGCCAATTGAGACCCAGTTCATTAATGCAGCTGGAATCAGGGTGGCAATTCCTTCGAACCCATATGATGCGAAAGGGTTGCTAGCCGCATCAATTCGGGACAACGATCCTACCCTGTTCCTTGAACCCAAGAGGCTCTACCGTGCATTCAAGGACGATGTGGAAATGGATCCCTACGTTGTGGAGCTGGAAAAGGCAAAGGTGGTGAGGGAGGGCACGGATGTTACGCTTGTTTCCTATGGTGCGATGGTACGAGTTTGCATGCAGGCAGCAGAAACCATTAAGGCGCAGGTAAATTGCGAGGTCGTTGATCTGCGCACGCTTTCACCAATTGATGAAAAAACAATCCTTGATTCTGCGAAAAAAACAGGCAGGGTAATTGCAGTGCATGAGGCGCCTAGGACGGGCGGATTTGGAGGCGAAATTGCGGCGCTTGTTGCTGAAAAGGCGCTGATGAGCCTTAAGGCGCCCATCCAGAGGGTGACTGCGCCGGATGTGCCAGTGCCACTTGCGAAGCTGGAGGATTTCTACAACCCGGATGAGTTTCGGGTAATCAAGGCGATAAGGAAGGCAATGGAATTTTAATTATAATGGAAAGGCGAAAGGAATGTCAGAATGATGCGATCGGTTGCATTCAATGTGAAAATAGAGTGATAAAAATGGCGATAAATTTCAAGTTTCCGGACGTTGGGGAAGGCATTCATGAGGGGAAGCTCGTGAAATGGCTCGTGAAGGAAGGGGATCAAATCAAAGCGGATGGAGTGCTTGCCGAAGTGGAAACGGATAAGGCGGTGGTGGAAATACCATCACCTCAATCTGGTTTCATTTTGAAAATCTACCATAAGGAAGGCGAAACCATCAAAGTGGGGGAGACGCTTGCAACTATTGGAGAGCAGGGCGACCAAATTCCTGCGGAAGAGCAGAAGCCTAAAATATCGCAGGTGCAGCAACCGGCTCCACAGCAAACGAATCAGCAAATTTCCGCGCAGGCAACCACTTATCAGCCCGCCGCCCAATCAACTGCTTCCATCGGTGTAATCGCAACACCTTCAGTGAGGCTGAGGGCGAAGGAGCTAGGGGTGGATATCGATACGACCCGGGGAACCGGGCCTTCCGGAAGGGTCACTTTGGAGGATGTGGAAAATGCAACCAAAGCAGAGGTAAAATCCTCAAGCGGCGCGCTCACATCGATTATTATGCCGTTGCAAACCGATTTCTCGCAATTCGGCGAAGTTCAAAAAATCAAAATCACCGGAATGCGCAAGCGCACATCGGAAGTGATGACGCGCTCGAAGCGGACAGCAGCGCAAGTGACGCATTTCGATGAGGCGGATGTTTCCCTGCTCGCAAAACTGCGCGAGGAGCTAAAGCCGATGGCTGCGGAAAAAGGCGTTAAAATCACCTATTTGCCGTTCATCGTGAAGGCCGTTCTCTCGGCACTGAAGGCACACGCAAAATTCAATAGCTCATTTGACGAGGCAACGGATGAAATAATCCTGAAAAAGTACCTGAATATCGGGATTGCAGTCGACACGCCGGACGGATTGGTGGTGCCGGTGATGCATAATGCGGAAAAGAAGGATTTGTTCGAGATTGCCGCTGAAATTGCAAGGCTGGCAAATGAGGCGCTCGCTGGAAAGATGAAATTGGATGACATGAAGGGCGGGTCGTTTAGCATCACGAATGTGGGGAGCATCGGCGGCGAGTTCTTCACCCCGATAATCAATCATCCGGAAGTTGCAATTTTGGGGATTGGGAAAATCTCGGACAAGGTGGTTGTCGACAATGGAAAGGCGGTCATTGCAAAGAAGCTGCCGCTCTCGCTTTCATTCGACCACCGCATAATCGATGGTGCGGAGGCCGCAAGGTTCATGAATGACATCATTGCGGCGCTCGAGAACCCCGAAATCATGAAATAATCCTGTTGCATTGAATCGGACTCTTTTTGAGGTGCTTGAAGTATGGTAGTCGGAGAAGTGGCAGTTGAAACGCAAGTCGCAGTCATAGGCGGCGGGCCGGGCGGGTATGTTTGTGCAATTAGGCTTGCCCAGTTGGGAAAACAGGTGATGCTAGTTGAAAGGGATCCGGAAGGAATCGGCGGCATTTGCCTAAACCATGGCTGCATCCCCTCCAAAGCGTTGATCCATGCGAGCAATTTGATGGATTCAATGGCGCATCTGAAGGAAATGGGCATTAACGACTCGGGGGTAAGCATCGATGCAAACAAGATGCAGGAGTGGAAGGGCGGGATCGTAAAGACCCTGCGAAAGGGAGTTGAGGAATTATGCAAGCGGAACGGGGTTGAAATTGTTTTTGGGGAGGCGCATTTTGAGAGTTCAAGGAGGGTGGGGATTTCCGGGAACCATGAGGTCGCGGCTATAGAGTTCCAGCAGGCAGTGGTTGCAACCGGATCAGTGCCCGTTGAATTGAAGGCTTTGCCATTCGATGGGAAAAGGATAATCAGCTCCACTGAATCGCTGCAATTGAGGGAGATTCCAAAGGAATTGATTGTTGTCGGCTCGGGCTACATCGGAATTGAGAACGGCACGATGTATGCGAAGTTCGGCAGCAAGGTGAAGATGGTCGAGAAGGCGGGCAATATATTGCCGGGTTTGGAGAGGGATGTTGTGCTTATAGTGGAAAAAAGGCTCAAGGAGCTCGGGGTGGAGCTATACACTGGCACGGAGATTGCAGGCTGGAAGGAAGAAAATGGGAAAATCGTTTTGAGCGGAACGCAGAATGGCAAACCCATAACGATTTCAGGGGACAAGGTGCTGGTTTCGGTTGGAAGGAAACCGAATGCGGAATCACTGCGCCTGCAGAACACGAATGTGCAGCAGGATGAGAGGGGGTTCATAAAAGTTAACGAGAAATTGCAGACTACTGACAATAGGATTTACGCCATCGGGGATGTCGTTGGCGGCGCAATGCTCGCGCATAAGGCGTTCATGGAAGGGAAGGTCGTGGCAGGAGTGATTGCGGGCGGAACTGCAGCATACCAAAACAGGGCGATTCCGGCTGTTGTTTTCTGCGACCCTGAAATCGCATATGTGGGAATTTCGGAAACCGAAGCGATTACGAAGGGGATGAAGGTCAAAATCGGGAAAATTCCCTTCAGCGCGCTCGGAAGGGCGCATACTATGGAGAATGTGCTAGGATTTGTAAAAGTGATCGCGGATTTTGATTCGGATGTGCTGCTGGGGGTTGAAATTGTTGGTGCCGGGGCATCCGACCTGATTTCCGAAGCAGCGCTTGCAATCGAGATGGGCGCAAGATTGGAGGATCTGGCTCTTACAATCCATCCGCATCCAACGCTTCCGGAAGGGCTGGTTGAGGCAGCGGAAGCTGCGATGGGGAAAGCTATTCACTTCTACAGCAAGAAAAGCTAATTCGTTCTTTCCAGCGGAGCCATCGCCGCTTTCTTCTGAAGAAAGGGGCAAGGCAGGGGAAAGGCAATGCAATTCTATTCGAAAAAAGCATAGGGAAAGAAATTATCGCGTGGAAATCCGGCTTCAGTTTATCTCTGGAAATTCCATTCAGTTGTCTTGTACTTCGTTTCCGCAAGCTCCTTTGCCTTCAGGAGCTCGAATTCCGTCCAGCCGCCGAATTCGAATTCCTTTGCCTTTGTGAAGCCGGAAATCAGAGCCTCGTACGCAGCATTCTTGTCAGCGATGCCGCATTTCCTAAGGCAAGTCACCCTTTCTTCAACAGATGCGATCATCTTGTCCGAAATCTTCTCCTGCGATACTTTCAGGGCGGAGAACATCTTTTTCACATCCAAATCGTAAAGCAATGTGCCATGCTGGGTAAGTATCCCTTGCCTTCTTGTTTGCGCGTTTCCCGAGATTTTTTTCCCGCCCAGAATTATGTCGTTGATGGGCTTGAACTCGGCTTGCAACTGCAATCCTGAAAGCGCATCTACAATGGAGCCGCAGATGATTTTGTAAGAGGCTAGGATGTCCTTGGGATAGAGCATTTCAGGGGCGATCAGGCTGTAGGTGATTTCGCCCTCCGAATCGTGATAAACCGCGCCGCCGCCTGTGCGCCTTCGGACAACATCGATTTGCTGGTTCCGGCATTCCTCCAAATTCACCTCATCCGTGATCGATTGATGGTAGCCGATGGAAACTGCGGAAGGTTCCCATCCGTAAAAACGGATTGTGTAGGGCACTTTGCCTTCCAGCAATGCAAGCCCGCATGCCTCATCAAGCGCCATGTTGGTGAATGCGTCATGCTTTTCAAACGAGATGACCCTCCATTTCATAAAAATCAGCATTAAATCGGTTTTTCTTCTTCCTTTGGTTTATCCGCTATTTCGGTTTCTCTCGCCCTTTTCACAGCCTCCTTGAAAGTTGCTGAGAGCGCTTCGGCGCTGACGCCAACCATTTGGATGCCCTGGTCTGCTACGATGTCTTTCAGATTGTTAGCAATCACGTTCATTTCCGCATCCGGCAAGGTCATTGCAAGCGCCTTTTCAATTACTACAAGGGAATCCTCGGGGTGGATGAAAAAATCTCCGGTGATTTTAATTGATTTCACGCGCTCGGGCGTGAGCTCCAGCTCCATCCGAAGCAATTTGCCTCCCTCGACCTTTGCAGCTATTTTCGCGTGCATGAATAAGCCCCCTTAAGATAGGTGGGTTAAGAACGCAACTATAAAATCTCTTTCGCTTTGAGCCGCGCCTCGTCGATTACATCCTTGAGCGGGATTTTCCTTGCCAATGCCGCTTTCTTGCACTCGCCGTATTCCGGCGCAATGGTGCGGATGCCGTCGGATTCGCTCACTTTAACGGATATTTCTCCGAACTTGGTTTTGACCTTGACGATTTTTCTATTGAGTTTGAGCCTTTCCGCCTCGCACATCCTGATGCCGATAGTTGTGGTTTCCGCGAATATCATTTTCGCCAGCTTATCCTGGTTTTTCTCCTCGCAAATCACACTCAATTTTATCGCTGGCCTGCTTTTCTTCATGATGATGCTCTCCAGCCATGCATCCAGAGCGCCGTTTTCAAGCAGGAGCTCCAGAAGATAGTCGTAAATCTGGGGGTTCAGGTCATCGATGTTCGCCTCCATTATCAGAACCTTATCTTTTTCCATCATTTTTCACCGTAAATCACATGCAGCACATTCGGCCCCTCGAAATCGAGATCACCTGCCCCGTATCCCTCCGAAATGATCCGGAATTCGGGCTTATCAGGTTTCTTGCAGAAATATTTCACTATTGAAGCGCCTGTTGGTGTGACCTTTTCACCTTCACCAGCAGAATAGGTCGGGATTCCTTTTAATATCTCGCGGGTTGCGGGAGCCGGGACCTCGAATTCCTTCCCATGAAAAACCCGCTTTCCAAAGCCAACGTTCAATTTTGAGCAATATGCCTCGGAAATTCCCATTTTTTCGATTGCGATTGCAGCTCCAGCAATGTCAACAATCGAATCTATCCCCCCGACCTCATGGAATTCTACCTCTGAAATCAGCTTTCCGTGGACTTTCGCCTCCGCTTCGGCTAGAATGTGGAAAATTCCAAGGGCGTCATGCTTGATTTTTTCGGAGAGGCTGCTTTTTTGAATGAGTTGAACGATGTCAGCGTATTTTCTATGCCCATGAGGGTGCTTGTTTTCCAAGAGCACATCGATTTTGGTAGATTTGATTCCCTTCTTGTCAACCTTTCTCTCCAAGAGTTTGTAGCCGGACAAATTCAGCTTCTCCAGCTCCTCTTTCAGCTCTTGGAACTCTAATCCCGCATCCACCATAGCTCCGAGGAACATGTCGCCAGCTATTCCGGAAAAGCAGTCAAGAAAAAGGATGCGCATCATCGTTCACTTGTTAATTACGCTCGCAAAATATCCGGCTCCGAACCCATTGTCGATGTTCACAACCACGATTCCGGGTGCGCAGGAGTTGAGCATGGTGAGAAGCGGCGCTATGCCTTCGGAATTGGCGCCGTAGCCGACTGAGGTGGGAACCGCTATAACCGGCTTGTCCGTTAACCCCCCTACCACGGATGCAAGGGCGCCCTCCATCCCTGCGACAACTATCACAACGCTGGCGGACCGCAACTTATCACTGTTGGAAAGCAAACGGTGCAAACCGGCAACACCAACATCAAAAAGCCGTTCAACCTTGTTTCCCATCACTTCAGCGGTAATTGCAGCCTCCTCCGCAACCGGAATGTCGGCGGTTCCGCCTGTTGCGATCAGAATTGTGCCTTTCTTTTCCGGCAATTTTTGCTGAATTAGGCAAATTACTTTTCCGGATTCGCTAAACCTTGCATTTTTGCAGATTTTTCTAACCGCCAAAAAAACCTCCTTTGATGCCCGCGTGGCAAGCACGTTGTTCCCTTTCTTCATCAATGCCGTAAATATCTCCGCGACCTGCTCCTTTGTTTTGCCCTTGCAGAAAATTACCTCGGGATGGCCCTTGCGCTCGGCACGCTGATGATCGACCTTGGAGAAGCCAAGGTCCTCGTAGTTATGATGCGAAATTGCGTGTTTCATTTCCCTAATTCAACCTGTTTTTCCTTGTTTTCCAGCATTGTTTCATTCAGCCTTCCGCTTATGAACCCCCGCAAATCCAGTTCTACAAATTCGAACCCCAAATAAGTTAAATAGCGCAGGATTTCATCGGAATTTTCGGTAAGAATATGGAATTCCGGCTTATCGACCTCTATCCGAGCAAGTTTTTCCATATATCGGACGCGCAAATTTCCCTCAATGCCCAAATTCCGGATGAATTGCTCCGCCTTTTCCACCTTCCTTAAGCCATTAACGGTGATTTTCGTTCCGTAAGGGAAGCGCGAGGATAGGCAGGGGGAAGAAGGTTTGTTCCAGTTGGGCAAATCGAGTTGTTTTGCGAGAGCCCGAACCTCGTCCTTTGCAATACCCGCATCCTTAAGCGGGGAAATAATTTTTTGCTCGCTTGCCGCTTTCATTCCGGGCCTGAAATCGCCCACATCATCTGCATTTGCGCCGTCAAGAATGAACTCGAAGCCCCTTTCAGATGCGATTTTATGCAGATCGGCATACAGCCCCGTTTTGCAGAAGTAGCATCGGTCAATGGGGTTGCTGGCGTAGTCCGGATTTCGCAATTCTTGGGTGAAAATTACCTCGTGCTTCGCGCCGATTAATGAGGCAACTGATTTTGCTTGCTCAAGCTCGCTCTCAGGCATCGTGGGCGAGGAGGAGGTGATTGCCAGCGCATTTTCTCCAAGTGCATCGACTGCCAGTTTCAGCACTAGCGAACTATCCACTCCGCCAGAGAATGCGACCAACACTTTCCTCATTTTTTTGATGCGGGCGCCAATTAGCCGCATTTTTTCCGGTATTTCCATATCCCCTCTGAGGAATTACGCATGAAGGTTACTAAAAGGTTGTGATTAAATTTTGAGCGTGGAACGGGGGTTGGCTGGAAAATGCCCGTTTGCCACTTATTTACCAAAAAATGAGTAAATTAGGCGTATTTAAGACGTAAACCAAAACGAAAAGTATATATACTAGTTTCAGGAGAATTTATATATCTAACTGATGTCTGCCGGACCTTGAAGGGTTACTCGGACTCATCCATGTGAGTTGATACGAATGAGATTCAAAGCATTGCATGTGGCACCTAGCGGCAATCTCGTGCTTGAGTCCACGGACAACAACCCGGTCGCAAATAGGTTGCAGCTTTATTATAGGGGAAAAAGAATCGGGGAGATTTTTGACACCATTGGAGGCGTTGGGAAGCCGTATTACCTTGCAAACGTGAAGGATGCAAAAGAATACGTGGGGAAGGAATTGGAAGGGAAATGAAGGCGTAAAAGATCATATTAATGGGGAACGTTTTGCGGAACTCGGATAGCGGGTTAGGCATCACTTTTCCTAAATCAGGTGGTTTGAGATATGGAATGTCCGGAATGCAAAAGCACTAAAATGAGAAAAGACCCTGGAAGGGGGGAACTGGTTTGCGCTAGCTGCGGCCTTGTAATTGAGGAGTCGCTGATGCATGAAGGCCCCGAATGGAGGGCGTTCGATGCAGAGCAAAGGGCTAGCAGGGCAAGGACCGGCGCGCCTTTGAAGTACATGTCTCCGAACAAGGGGTTGGTGACTGAAATTGATCAATACAACAGGGATATCCGCGGAGGCAAAATTCTGCCTTCACAGCAGGCGCAGCTTTACAGGATGCGCAAATGGCACAAAAGGGCGTCGATTAGCAATTCAATTGAAAGAAACCTAGCGATTGCTTTGACGGAAATGAACAGGGTGGCGGCGCATTTGGGGCTGGAAGAAAGTATTCGCGAAAGCTCCGCCCTTCTATACAGAAAGTGCGTCGAGAAGGGCTTGATCCGCGGCAGGCAGATAGAGTCTGTCGTTTCTGCGGTAATTTATGCAATTTGCAGGCAATACGGAATCCCGAGAACTTTGGATGAGATTGCGGTGATCGCAGAGATTCCAAAGAAGGAAATAGGGAGAACCTACAGGTTGATAACGCAAGAGCTCGAGCTCAAAGTACCGCTAACGAATCCGAGATTTTATATCAGCAGGTTCGTTACGGCATTGAGATTGAGTGGTGAAACCCAGCAGAAGGCAAATGAGATCCTGAATCAGGCGTTAAAGAAGGGCCTGATCTCCGGAAGGGGGCCGATGGGCGTTGCCGCAGCTGCGGTGTACATTGCAAGCGTTTCAACCGGCGAAAGAAGGACCCAGAAGGAGGTCGCGGATGTTGCCGGCGTGACGGAAGTCACAATACGGAACAGGTACCGCGAGTTAAAGAAAGCTCTAGGTTTGGATATTGCCATATAGGGGGGAACGGGCATGGCGTCTGAGCGCTCGTTTTTTCTTTCTTTTTATTTTTTTTTATTTCTTATTCTAAGCATTTATATGCAAGTCAGCAGTAGCCATAATGTGGGAAAATGAAACTCGAAACCGAAGTGAAAATCGCTGTGAAGGATCCGCAGGGGATGCGGAAGCGTTTGAAGGCCGCCGGGGCCGTTCATGCGAGAACTGCTAGGCAATACGACGGCATTTTCGATTTTCCGGACGGGAAGCTGAAAAAGCACGGCGAAGTGATGAGGCTGCGGGTGTTCGAGCCGGTGTGGCCGGATGGTGAGAAGAAGGCGATTGTTACCTTCAAGGGAAAGAAGAGGGAGAAGGGGATTGCAAAGGTGAGGGAGGAGACCGAATTTGAAACGGACGACATCGGCGGCGCACTGCTCGCATTGCACGAGCTGGGGCTGGAGAAAAAGCTCGAGTACCTGAAGGTGACGGAATTTTACAGGCTGGGAAAGGTAAAGATCACGCTGGACCATTTCCCGCATTACCATGAATTGGGGTATTTCATCGAGCTGGAGGCGAATAAGCCCGAGATTGAAAAGGGGATGAAAAGGCTGGAATTAAGCGCTAAGGACGTTGTTCACGAAACCTATCCGGAAATCGTTTCACGAGTTTATTCGCATAGAACCTGACGAATACATCCGTGACGGGCGAATTTTTCTTTGAACAATACAGATAGATCGCACGCAACTCGGCCTCAATGGACATTCCTTTCGTTACGGACTGCAATCTTCCGGTGTTTTCCAAATAGGCCCTGCCTTGGCCCTCGGCATCAAAACTGCGGCTTAACATGGTCGATCCTTTTCTTAAAAAATAATGCGCCATCGCAAGCCCCTCTGCAACAACGGAGATATTATGTCCTTCCAGCGTTTTTTGATGCCGCCCTAGTCCCAGCAAATTAAGCCTCCCGTAGGGATATAGTGCCGCATGGACATGATCCTTGTGAACAGGATTCACCCACACGTGCCCTATTGTTTCATTCGATCTCGAGGCTAGGGCCGGCGGCAAATTAAAGGGTATGAACAGTTCGCGATTGCGCTTGCCGACGTGGCGGTTCACAACCACGAGCCGGTATGCCTCGTCCTCCGATCTTGGCGGTTTGATGATCAGGCCTTTCGATTTAAGCAACATCAATTATCCCACTAGAGGCCGCACTTCTTCTTCACCTTCTCCCAAACATTTTCGGTGTAGACGCGGATGAATTTTCCGGAAATCTTGCTCTTGTAGATTTCAAGCGCCCGGGTGTCGACGTCCAGCTGGCCATCTATGGAGATCATGATGTCGCGATCCAGCGGCTCAACCAGGAAGCGCTGATCCGACGGAAAGACGATCGGATGATTCAGGGGCGAGAGCGGGCAGATCGGAGTGACAATTATGCTTTCAACGGTCGGGTAAACAATCGGGCCGCCGGCTGAGAGGCAATACGCGGTCGAGCCCGTTGGAGTTGAAAAAAGCACGCCATTCGCGGAGAACATGTCCTTAAGGAGGTCGGAATTCACCTTCAAATTGACGAGCCGGGATACGTTTTTTGCGTGTACGGCGATTTCATTAAGAGCATCTGCGGTTTTTCCGCCGTAATCTACGGTCAGCTTCATGCGCTCCTCGATCTTGAACTTGCCCTGCAAAAACAATTCAAGGCCGGGCTGGAAGCCGTGCTCATCGATGTTCGCAAGGAACCCGACTGCGCCGGTGTTCACCTCCAATTTGGGGATGCCCGGATAAAGAAGTTCGGTGCGAAGGTAAGTGCCATCCCCGCCAACAAGCAAAATCGCCTCAGCCTTTTTCTTGAACTCCTTGTCATCAAGCCCCTCCTTCAAATTGAGGTATTTGGCGGTTTCCTTGTCGGGAAGCAGCTCGAAATCGTGTTCTGCATGCTGCTTTTCCATGAACGCCATCACTTCCTTTGCGACCCTTGCAGCATGCTCCGTGCGCTTCGTGACAAAACCGATTTTCCTGAACTTCATGGTTTAAACACCCTGCAAAAATAATGGCCCGTTAAAACTGCGCCCCCCTCAACAATCCGTCCAATACAAGGATAATTTCATCCAGGTTTACCCGTTTTTGCTTTGCAAAGTCGCGTTCCCGGATGGTGACCGCGTTATCCTTCAACGTATCATAATCAATAGTGATGCAGTAGGGGGTGCCGATCTCATCCTGCCTCGCATACCTGCGGCCGATGCTGCCGGATTCATCATATTCGCAGGCGAATTTCGCCTTGAGTGCTGCAAAAATCTCCCGCGCCTTTTCTGCCAAGCCGTCCTTTTTCATCAACGGGAAAACCGCCACTTGCACCGGGGATATGGCCGGGGATAAGTGCAAAATGTTCTTTTTCTCTTCAACGGGCTTGGAGTTTTCCGAATTGCCCCCTGGTTTTGCTTCCCCGGATTCTTGTTTTTCCCGTGGTTCCTTCACTTCAATTTTCTCCTCATAGGCATCAAACACGGCCGTAAGGAACGCACGCTCCAGCCCGAAGGATGGCTCGATTACAAAGGGGATGATCTTTGCCTTGCTCTCCTCATCGAAATAGCTCAAATCCTTTTTGCTCTCGACCATGTGCTGCTTCAAATCATAATCCGTGCGGTTCGCAATGCCAGCAATCTCCTTCCACCCCCAGGGATAGCGGTATTCGATATCCCATGTTTCCTGCGAGTAGTGGGAGAGCTCCTGCTTGACATGCTCGCGGATCCGCAGGTTTTCGGGCTTGATTCCTATCAGCAAAAACCACCCGTAGGAAAGCAGCACAAGGTACGCATGCCATTTGTTTCCGATGACTTTCTTTTCAACAAGCTCTTTGAAGGCAAATTTCCTTCCCTCTGTTTGCTTTTTGTCCTGCATTGCCGCCGTAAGCACGATTATTTCTAGCGAAAGGTCTTCCTTTTCCAAAAACGCGCAAACATCCATTTTCTGGGAATTGATGAAATACTCAAGTTCCATCTGCGAGAATTCCCTAACCCGAAAGAGGAAATTGCGGGGGGATATTTCGTTTCGAAACGCCTTCCCCGACTGTGCGATCCCGAATGGGAGCTGCTTGCGGGAGGTGAGCTGAACCTGCTTGAAATTCGTGAATATCATCTGCGCTGTTTCGGGCCGCAGGTACGCGATTGCACGTTCATCCTCGCTGGCACCAACATGGGTTTTGAACATCAGGTTGAATGGCTTTGCTATCTCCAAATCGCCCTTGCACTTCTCGCATTTTAGCTTATGCTCCTTGATGAGCGCGTTGATGGCATCCAACGAAAGGCCTTCCACGGATAGTTTGAGCTCGTCTTCCACTAGCTGATCTGCCCTGAATCTGCCGTGGCAGTTATTGCATTCAATCAACGGGTCGGTGAACTCCTTCAGGTGGCCGGAAGCGTTCCAGATTGCGGAGGAGGAGATTATGCTGCCATCCATTCCCACAATATCCTCCCTTTTCTGCACGAAGAACTCCCACCAGCTCCGTTCTATGTTGCGCTTCAGCTGCACGCCGTAGTGGCCGTAATCGTAGAAGCCCGCAAGGCTGCCATAAATATCCCCGGAAGGGAATACGAAGCCCCTTCTTGCAAGTAGGCTTGTTACCTTTTCCATCCTGCCCGCATGAAACATAAAATCAGCATTCTTTTCATGATTTTGAGGTTTTTAATAGGTACGTTCTGGCTTCCCCCACCAGGTATAGTGAGCCTGAAATGCAAATCAGATCATTTGGATGGGCGATGGCTTTGGCGTAAGAGATTGCTCCTTTCAATGTGCTTTTCAGCATTAATTTAGGTTTGCCTTTCAATTTGCCGAGTGCTGTTTCAAGCGTTTCGGGAGCGGCAGATCGGTCGATTGCAGCACGCGTTAGTATCAGCTCATCCGCAACTGGCGCAATTATTTCGAGCATTTGGGGGTAATCCTTGTCCGCCATTATCCCTAGCACAAGTATTAGTTTCCCATATTTTTTCCGGAAAACGGATTCGAGGGCGGATTTTAACGCTTTCATTCCGCCAGCGTTATGCGCTCCATCAAGCAGAATCGCAGGTTTTCCCGCCAGCATTTCAAGCCTGCCGGGCCATTTGGTGCATGCAAGCCCTTTCCTGATTGCTGATTCCGGAATCGAATAACCTAGTTGAATCAGATTCTCAATTATGGACAATGCCAGTGATGCATTTTCATACTGATGCTCGCCCAGCAAACCAAGTTTCAGGCCATCCAGCCTCAAAGTTTTCCCGCCAAAATAGAACTTCGGCGATGCTTCGGGCGTGTTCTTTTTCACATATGAGAATTCTGCGCCATAAGTTGAAAGTTTTGCATTGCGGCGCCTGCAGACACCAATTATCGGCCCCAATGCCTCAACATCCCGGCATGTTGTCGATACGAAGGAGTTTTGCTTGATGATGCCCGCTTTCTCAAAAGCAATCCTGCTCAAGTTGTTTCCCAAATCCGCAGCGTGATCAAACGAGATGCTCGTTATTGCCTGCACCCTCGAGGGCACGATATTCGTCGCATCCAGCCTGCCGCCCATGCCGGTTTCCATGACAAGAATCTGGATTGCATTCTTCTCAAAATATTTTAGCGCCGCAATTGTAAGCGCCTCAAATTGCGAGGGGCACTTCTTGTTTTTTTTCATCTGCTCGATTTTGGGCTTTATTGCCGCAATCAATCCTGCAAATTCGGAATCCGAAATTTCCTTTCCACCGATTTGCACCCGTTCATTGTATTTCTGGAGGTGGGGGGAGGTGTAAAGGCCGGTCTTGTATCCTGCGGCCTGCAAAATTGAGGAGACAAATGCGCAAACAGACCCCTTGCCATTCGTGCCTGCGGCATGCACAACTTCATAATTGAAATTCAGCCCCATGAGATTGGCCAATTCGGATGGTGTTTCAAGTGCCCACTTCTTCGGCGCAGGCAGCGATTCCAGGTATGCAATTGCTTTTTTGTAGTCCATAACAAAGTGACTCATCAAGGTTGCTTGATGCCCAGCAATCAGAATTTGAACCCGTATTTTCTTAAATCTATTTTACCTTTGCGGATTGCCGCCCCTTCCCTTCTTAACAGGCGCATCTTTCTGCGGATTCCCCCATTATACCCTCCCAGGGAGCCATCGGAATTTATCACACGATGGCACGGGACATGGGTTTTGGAATAATCATTCGCCCGCATTATTGCGCCTACTGCCCTTTGGGCGCGGGGATTTCTAGCAGCGGCGGCCAAAGAGCCGTATGTTGCCACTTTGCCTTTGGGGATTCTCATTGCTTGCGCATGAACCCGATGCCTGAAATGCATATTCCCGCTAGTCCCTCTGCAGCGAATTGAATCCGACCCACAAAATTGCCGCCAAGAAGAAGAATGCAATAATTGCGATGATGTATTTCGATGTCGAATCCTCCACTCCGGAAATCAGGTCATTTAGCCCGGATGTGTTGATTCCTCCGCTTCCCTTGGGGCTTGGCGTGACGAACAGCAACCCGGAGTCCGGGCCCTGCGCAGAAACCACGGGAGTTGGGCACGGTTTGGGTTTTTGCCGCTCAAAATTGAATTTTGCATTGATCGGAAGTATTGCATAGTTGGAGGGGTAGTCGATGTCGGTGATTTTAATTTGCGCACGAATTTGGGCGGGAAAATTGACGAGGTTGGAAGGGGTCATAATCACGGTTATTGGGCGTTCGATTAGTGCCGCGCCGGTTTCCAGCGAATAGTTGGAGAGCTCGATTTTGAGGGGGTCGGTGCCGTTAAATACCTCCAAAGACACCCGGCATTCAATTGATGTGGAGGTGCCCGCTTCCGATTCTATATACAGGAGGAAAGTGGCGTTCTTCTGCACCGGCTGCGTGAACTCAACGGTGATGTTGCCAGGGGTCGGGATGATTCCGTACGGAAAGCCATTCTTGTTCTTCATGTACAGGCAGTCCGCAGAAGCGGGCTGGAATAGCAGGACAAATGCAATTATTGCGAATAAAGCGGAGTTCCTCATCCTTGGCACCATAAGTGTTAATTGCAGCCTGATTTAAAAATATCGGCGTAAGCTTGACTGAATGCCTTCGGTTGGGCATAGGAATCAGAAGATGGGCCGCAGGCTCAGTTTTTCAGGAAGGCGCAGCTTCTCAAATGGCTTGCCGGAGCATTCGTTCCGTATGAGCTCTTCGAGCTCATCAAAAGAAAGCATCAGGTTTTTTCCCTCTTTCCTTGCGCGCACGGAAAGTTTCTTGCTTAGTTCTTCCTTATCCCCAATCACTGCGATGTAGGGGACCCATTCCTTTTCTGCATCCCGAACCTTCTTTTGCATTGTTTCCGACCGGTCGTCCACATCTACCCGTATGTTGTGCTTTTTGAATTCTTTTTGAAGCTCCAAACAATAGGGCAATTGCTTGTCGGATAGCGGCACAATCCTCAGTTGGGTCGGGGAGAGCCACGTTGGAAACATGGGTGTTTTCCCTTCCCGAATCCGCATGGCGGCAATTTCAAGCAGCGCATAAATCACGCGTTCAACTGCTCCGGAAACGGAGGTGTGGAGGATCAGAGGCCTCTTGCGCTGGCCATCCTCATCGGTATAGCATAAATCGAAGGTCTCGCCGTTCTCAACATCAATTTGGACAGTCGAAAGGCCGCTCGCCTTGTTCGCGCAGTCCACGAAATTCATCTCGAATTTTGTTATGAAGTAAGCATATCGCTCCTTGAACAGCTCCAGCAGCACGGGCTTATCCAGCGATTTTACCATTGAAACATACCACTCCTTGTTCTCAGCGAAGAAATCCTCCTGCACCCGGAAAGCGGTTTCGAAGGGGATTTGCAAATCAGCATTCCAATCATAGCATTTGTAGAACTGCCGCCCGAACTCCTCCCTTGCCATTTCGAGGTTCCCGCAAAAAGTATGCATATCCGGCATCGTGAACGCCCGCAGGCGCTTCAGGCCCGCCAGCTCGCCGGATTGCTCCCTCCTGAATGAATAATGCGTGAGCTCGTAAAGTTTCAATGGGAGCTGCTTGTAGGAAATTGTCATTGTGCGCGCAAGCAGGAATTGGCCAAAGCATGCTGCGAACCGCAAAAAAAGGTCCTTCTCATCCGATTTGACGGTATACTGCCTTGCGGGAAATCGGTTCAGGTATTTTTTCAGGGCAGGATGCGCATAATCATACATTATTGGCGTTTCCACCTGCATTGCACCGTAATCAATTGCAGCATCGGTGATTGCGCGCTCAATAAGTAGTTTCATCAGCTCGCCTTTTGGCCTCCATGAGAAATTGCCAGCATCGCTTGCTGGTTCGTAATCGACTAAGGCGTGCTCCCTCATCAGCTTGATGTGCGGGGGCTCCTCCGCATACGTGCGCTCTTTCTTCGTCTCATAATGCGCAAATACCGAGAGCTCTTTGAACTTGCCAAAATTGAACCTTTCCACTTCGGTTAAAGTGCCTTCGGGCGCCAAGATGAAGAATTTGCTTTTTACTAGCGCCTCTTTTTTGAGGGATTCGGACACGATTTCCTTCTCCCCTGCTTTTTCAATAGTAATTTCTTTGATTGCGGATTTTTCGATTTTGCCAATTCCCCCATTCAACGTATCAAGCGTGATGGTTTTGCTTAATTCCGCAAGCGGATGGCCCTTGCACCGCATCTCGAAGCTCTTGTAATAGCCAAACGGGCTCTTGTGGCTATCCGGCGAATATTTCAAAATCTCCGCGTACAGCTCCTGAAGCAAATAAACTGCATCCGCCGGTTTCGCAAGGTTGCTGGAGAGGTGCGCGTAGGGGTAGAGCAGTATCGTCCCTGCCCTAACTTCCAAAAAGTTCTTCTTGATTTCCAATGCAGCCTGCTTGGCAACCTCGGCGGTATCGCCCTCTTCGATGGAGGTTAGCACAACCAGCACATTCTCGAGCCTTTTTCCGGTTTCCTCCTCCTTAAGCTCTGCAACGCTCCTAAGCGCCTTCTTCTCCGCCTTGTAGCCGAAATAATCGCAGTGCAGTTCGAGTATCCGCATATGAATCGCATAATTATGCCATGCATGTTTTAAAAAGAGAAATGAATCAGAAGGGGCTGTAAGGCTGCCTTTCTGGTGGCAAGTAGCAATAGGGGTTGCAAACTGTAACACAGCCGCCAGGAATTGGACCTAGTATTTTGTAAAGCAAGTATTCGCCTATTTTTAGGTAAGGGTAAGGCATCCGAGAAGCGTTAACGTGATAACAGC
>JAZDKC010000071.1:0-14248 GCA_043803465.1 Microcaldota archaeon | reverse complement strand
GAGTTCCAAAAGGAGAAGAAAGGGGAAAATAAAAGGAAAAGGAACAATTAGATCGCTCCAAGCTCCTTCCCTATCTTCTCGAATTTCTCGAGCGCGAAATCAAGATCAGCGCGCTTCAGCCCGGCGTTCATCATCGTCCGGATCCTTGCCTTGTCCTTCGAAACCATCGGGAAAACAATCGGCAGCGCGAGGATCCCCTCTTCCTGCAATCTCTGGGAGAATGCCTGCGCCCTTGCGCTCTCCCCGAGCATCACCGGAACAATCGGCGTTTCGCTCACTCCGGTGTCAAAGCCCGCTTTTTTCAGCTTTTTCACCCAATACTCGCGGTTCTTCCATAACTTCTGCACGTGTTTAGGTTCGGATTTAATGACGTCCAATGACGCCATGCATGCGGCTACAGTTGCAGGCGGGGCCGAACCGGACAATAGCCAAGTCCTGCTCTTGTTGAACGCGAATTCCTTCATCGCATGCGTTCCGGAAACATACCCTCCGACAACCCCGAACGCCTTTGAGAAAGTGCCCATCTCCACATCCACTTTTCCCTCAAGGTGGAAATGATGCACTATGCCTATCCCATTCCCTAGCACCCCGTCGCCGTGCGCATCATCAACGTAGCTCATCGCATTGAACTCCTGGCAGAGATGCGCAATCTTATCGAGCGGCGCGATGTCGCCGTCCATCGAGAAGACGCCGTCCGTGATCACCAGAATCCTGCGGTATTTCCCCTGCGCCTCCTCCAATAGTTTTTTCAATTCATCCATGTTCTTGTGGGGGTAGATTTTCCTTTCGGATTTCGTAAGCCGCACTCCATCAATTATGCTGCCATGGTTCAATTCGTCGGAAATCACCAGATCCCCCTCCCCAATTAATTGCGGAATCAAGCCCGCATTTGCAGCAAAACCCGTCTGGTAATACAGCGAATCCTCGGAGCCCTTGAATTCCGCAATTTTCCTCTCCAATTCCATGTGCAAATCCATCGTGCCTGCAATTGCCCTCACCGAACCGCTTCCGGCCCCATGGGACTTGACCGCCTGGATGGACGCGCGTTTCAATTTCGGATGGTTGCTCAAATTCAAATAGTTGTTGGAGCACAGCATCAGCAATTCCTTGCCATCCACCTTCGCCCTCGGAACAGACGGCCCTTGCAAAGTCCTAAGCTTCCAATCCAGCGACTTCGCCTTCAGCTCGTCAATCTCCAGCTTCAAGAAGTCCGTGAAATGCGCCATTCCAACCACCTCAGAAATTAGCAATAAACTTATTCCTACTAACTTTTAAGGAAATATGTTTCTGTATTTATGGCTGATGGCCAAATCGAAGGCTGATGCTGGGCTATTGACCGATTCTCTATTTGCAGGTGATTCTCATGGAGGGGAAGATGAAGGCGTTATGGAAAACCGCAGCTGCAGCAGGCGCCGAACTGAAGGAGGCACACATCCCAAGGCCCGGGCCCAGGGAGGTGCTCGTGAAGGTGAAGGCGTGCAGCATCTGCGGAACAGATTTGCACATTTACGGCTGGGACAAATGGGCCGAATCCCGCATCAAGCCGCCGATGATTTTCGGGCACGAATTTTCCGGCGAAATTGTGGAGGCCGGCAATCAGGTGGCGCGCGTGAAGGTCGGCGACCACGTTTCGGGAGAAACCCATATTTCAGACTGGACGTGTTTCCAGTGCAGTATTGGGAATGCGCACATCTGCGAAACCATGAAGATCCTCGGAGTCGATACCAACGGGAGCTATGCGGATTATGTGGTGATTCCCGCAGCAAATGCGATCGTGAACGACAAGTCGATTCCGCATGATGTTGAAACCGCGCAAGAGCCGCTGGGCAATGCCGTGCACACGGTATTCGCGCAGCCCGTTTCAGGCAAGAAGGTCTCGATTTTCGGCTGCGGCCCCATAGGGCTGTGCGCTGTGATGCTCGCAAAGGCGTCCGGCGCAACCGAGATTTACGCGGTGGATGCGAATGATTACAGATTGAACATGGCAAGGAAGCTGGGTGCGACCCTTGCGATAAATGCGAAAACGGAGGATGCGGGCCTTCGCATAAAAAAGGAAACCGGGAGGGGCGTGGATGTTTTCATTGAGATGTCCGGCCACGAGGCGGCATTGAAAAGCGGCTTCGAATCGCTGCGTGCAGGAGGCGAGGCGGCGATCCTCGGAGTGTTTCCCGGCCCCATCAATCTTGATATCAACAATGCGGTTGTTTTCAAGCAGGCGACTGTTCGCGGGATTAATGGCAGGAAATTGTACGACACCTGGCATACGGTTGCCGCAATGCAGAAATCCGGCGCAGTAGACTTGAAAAAAATAATCACCCACAAATTCAAGCTTGAGGAATACGAAAAGGCGTTCGAGCTGATGAAAAGCGGAAACTGCGGAAAGGTCGTCATGATCCCCTGACACCTCTGGGGAAACTAGTTTCCCCACTCGTGTCGCCTCTCCCCTTCTAATTAGTTTTACGAATTAATTGTTTTTTTCCAGCAACGCATTTTTTCAGTCGCCGATAATCGTTTTAAGCTTGATGCGCTTATTGCTTCGTATGTCAGAAGAGGGGAATAGGCTTAAGGGTTATTTTCTTCATGCCAATCTAGCAGCCGCACTGCTCTTCCTGCTGGTCGTGCTTTCAGCTGCACCGGGTAATTTTGCGGACGAAAACCAGTCCGGCAACCAGA
The DNA here is from genome assembly GCA_043803465.1 of Microcaldota archaeon. GTDB lineage: Archaea > Micrarchaeota > Micrarchaeia > Norongarragalinales > SBBD01 > JACRGC01. The sequence goes on along the minus strand of JAZDKC010000071.1, from coordinate 11,575 downwards.
CACCAACCCCCTCGCCGACTGCCGTGCCGATCGGGATCTCCAACGTGCAATCGGTTTCAATCACCTCTGATTCGGCGGCAATCGCTTGGAACACCAATGCGGCCTCGAATTCATACGCTTATTATAAACTTGCAGCTGATGCGAATTACCTGAACAGCGGCATTTCGGATAGCGTCACAAGCCATTCCGTCCAACTGACGAGCCTGCAGCCGGATTCGGTTTACGATTACTATGTCAAAAGCTGCGACCAGGATTCTTGCGGCGACACATCGCTTTCCCCCGCGCAATTTACGACCTTGCAGTTCCCGAGCCCATCGCCCACCCTGGCTGCTTCCCCGTCGCCCACTGAATTGCCTTCGCCTTCACCTTCCGAAACCCCCTCGCCTACAATGGAAATCTCGCCATCGCCTTTCGCCTCTGCCATTCCGAGCCCCTCCCCCTCCATTGCCCCTTCCCCCTCCCCGATTTTTTCGCCTTCACCAAGCGTTGAGGCCTCCCCATCTCCCACAGCTGAAATTTCGCCCTCCCCCGCTGTGGTGCCATCGCCGACAATCATGCCTTCACCAAGCATTGAAATTTCCAACGAGACCCTGCCGCTTTCGGGTGAAAAAGAATCGAGGGCCGCCGATACCGCATGCGATGCCGTCACCTCCTCCGCGACCCTGTCCCAGGATGTGAATATGAATTTCACATGCTACAACATCACCACAAGCAGCGTCATACTCGATTGCGCGGGCCACACCATCTTAGGAAACAGCAGCGGGTTCGGTGTAAATATTTCCAAAGCGAACCATGTTGTGATAAAAAATTGCATCATCCGGAATTTCACGAGGGGGATTTCCGCTTCGGATGCGATGAACCTCACCCTCCTGAACAACACGTTCATCAACATCTCAGGAAGCACGTTCTTCACTGCGGGAATATTCGTGAACAATTCCGCGAACAGCAACATAACTGGCGCAAGGCTCGAGGGATTCTATCCCATACTCTCCTCGACGGGCGCGTACCCGGCGTTCGGAATCTACTTGGAAAACTTCTCGACAAGCGGGGTTTCCCTGATTTCCCTGGATCGCATAAGGGGCGGCAATTCGAGCGGCAACAGCTACAGCGGCGGGAATTCATTTGGGATCTGCATGAACAAATCCAACAACGTCACGTTCACGCATATTTTTGGAAACGAGATTCTAGGCGGCCTCCCGAAGAAACCCGTGACCGGAAGCGGGGGTACCGGCGGGAATGCGACTGGCATTTACCTTGGCGGCTCAAATAATTCGGTTTTCGAAAATGTGACCTATGGCAAGATAATTGCAGGCGAAGGCGCACCCGGGAACGCCATCAACCCCCCAACGCACGGCGGAATCGGCGGATTTTCCTTCGGGATTTATTCCATCGACTCCTCAAACTCCACATTCGGGAACATCACGTTCCAAAATGTTTATGGTGGCACTGGCGGCAGGGGAGCTGCAAGTAATGCTCTAATCGCGCAAAACGGCGCAAATGGAAGCTATGGCGGGGAAAGCTATGCCGCTTATTTGTTTGCATCGCAAAATAGCACCTTCCTAAACTTCTCCATCCGAAATGTTTCCGGAGGCGACGGCGGGTGGGGAGGCAATTCAGCTCCAGATGGCGGGAACGGCGGCATAGGCGGCAAGGGCGCAAGCGCATCCGCTTTTTTTGCAGGTTACGATTCGCACAACAATTCTTTCAATTATGGAGACACATTGAACATCAGCGGCGGCATGGGTGGATTTGCGGGTTCGGGCTGGAATGACCAGGACCAGGGCGGCGATGCGGGCAATTCCTCATTCTTCAAATTCATCCGTTCCAATAACAATCATATTTCCAATACGGTGGCAAATTATTCCTATGCGGGTTATGGCGGCCTTGGCACATCGACACGTTATCACGGATATAACGCCATTTCTACTGGCCTGTTCCTGATCGCGTCGAACTACTCTGCTTTCAATAGTGTTCAGATCCGGAATATGACTCAAGCGGGTTACGCAAACCTCACCTTCGCCCGGATCGCAGCACTTGATTTCGATGGCAGCAGCTTCAACAACCTGACCAACTCGACCCTGGATTATATCACCTACATTCCCGGGATGGAATCGAACTCGATATTCTCTGAAAGCTCTTCGCACACCAATTTCATCATCAATTCCGTGTTCAACGGCACAGCAGCGGGCTGGAGGGGCTCTGCTGGTGCGAACAACTATACCGTAATGCAATACCTCGCAATAAGGGTGCTGCCCGAAATGGTGGCATCCGTGAGCATTTTCAACAGCTCCAGTTACGTTACGCCTTCCAGCACCGACACTACTGCCGCAACGGGCTATTTGTTCAAGGAAATAACCGAGTACAATGCAACGGGCTATTACCTCTACAACCAATCCTGCTGGAGCCAGGAAAACAGTTCATGCAATACCCCGCATCTAGTCATCGCGAGCAATACGTATTCCGCCGCACCCGCAATAAACGTGACCATGAACCAGAGCCGGTTCCTGAACATCACCCTTTGCGGTTCAGTTACCTCCAGCATCACCCTGGCGAATCCGATCAACGGCTCAGGCACGTGCTTCAACATCACCTCCGGCAGTGCGGCAATCGATTGCTCGGGCTACAACATCACCGGCAGGACAACCGGGCACGGCTTCAATATTTCAAATGTCAATCATGTCGTGGTAAAGAACTGCAACATCTACAATTATTCAATCGGAATTTATGCGGGGAACACCTACAATACCACTCTTCTCAATAATTCCGCAATCAACATCACCGGTGCGGGGATATATTTCAACAACACCTGGGGTAACAACCTCACAAGCCAAATAGCGCGCGACTTCAGCCACGAGCCCGTCACGAATGCGCATGGCAACCAGACCTATGCGATATACCTGGGCAATACCTCTGCAAGTGCATTGTCGCTGATTTTCATCTACCGCATCAACGGCGTGAATGCCACGAATGCAGCCTATAATGCGACTGCAACCTACGGCCTTTACCTCAACAGCTCGAATAACAACACTTTCTCAAACATCTGGATCGACAAAGTGATTGCTGCTGATGGGGACAAGGCATCCACTTCTTCAGGCGGCAGGGGAGGGAACGCAACTGCCATATACCTGAGGGTGAGCGACAATTCGGTTTTCAGCAATATCACTATTTACAATATCACTGGCGGAAACGGCGAGATGGGCTCGAATACGACATCATCGACGAAATACCTCGGAGGCGAAGGGGGATATGCGTTCGGATTCTATTTTTCAGCTTCCACCAATTCGAGCATCGGCTATTCCGAAATGAACAACATCACCGGCGGCAAGGGAGGGAGGGGCGGTTCCTGCACTCTCGGATCAAGATGCAACGGCGCGAACGGAGGTCCCGGCGGAAGCGCCTCAATGATTTACATGCTTTCCTCGCAAAACAGCACCTTTTCCAACCTGACAATGGCGAACCTCACTTCGGGTGCAGGCGGCGAAGGTGGTGACGCAGATTGGACTTGGGAGCTGAATTCCGGCGGCAGTGGAGGGAATTCGGGGCATGCATATGCCATTTGGCTTGAAAGCACTGCGATCAATAACTCCTTTGGCCACCTGTATGTGCTGAATGTGCAGGGAGCGAATGGGGGCCTCGCCGGAGTTGGCCAACAAATTTCTTTTTATGGTGAAGGTGGAAACAGCTCTTTCGCCTACTTGTCCCAATCCAACAACAACAGCTTCAAGCACAGCTATATGAATTCTTCGTTTGCAGGAAATTTCATGAAGTCGGGTAAATATGCCGCAGGATCCGGCTTTGGGCTTTATGCTACGAACTACACCTATCTGGACAATGTGACGATCCTGAACATTACCGCCGCTTCGGCAACAGGCGCGTACGGCAGGACGATGGGCATATTCTTCAGCGGAAGCAACTTCAACGACATCGCCAACTCGACGATCGCGGTATTGTACGTGAACAGCCGGCCTTTCGCGCTCCATTTCGAGCGCTTCTCAAGGTCGAATGTCTTTACGAACACGACCTTCAACCGCTCCTCAGTCTGGTTCAACGGCACTGTTATCAATACGAACAACATGTCTGTCCGGTGGTATGTGACCCTGAATATTACGAACTCCTCCAACAGCATCCTGCCCGGAGCGGACATCAACATTACAAATTACACGGCTACCTCCTGGCCGATGCTGATAACGACTGCGGATGCGGACGGCCTTCTCGTGAACCAGCTCATTACGGAATATGTCGCGAACGGCACCTACAACTACCCGGATGCGTGCGTTAGCGACAAGAATATTTCGTGCTTCACTCCGCACAACATAACCGCAGCGGAAGCGGGTTATGAGACCAACTCCACTGAATTCAACATAACCTTCTCGCAGTATCTCCGGATAATCCTGTACCTGGCATCCCAGCCTTCCACTGGTTTCACCCTCACCCTTCCCGGCCAGGCGTCTGTTGCAGGCAATACGAGCACCCCCCCTGATGCGCCTTGGACCGCATCAATGAACTTTACCCTCGATTCCGCAACATACAAGGAAGGCACACAACCGGATGTGCATCCATGCACCGGCGCCAGCAAAACGAAATGCCAGACCAACACCACCCCCTTCTTCGAACTGAACAATACGGGAACCGTGGATTTCAATTGGTATATGCGGATGAATGCGACCATCCCCCCGTACATATATATGAAGTGCTACAACAGCTCGAACAACACCATCGATGCATTCACGCTTGCGAATTCAACCTTCAATGACTGGGTCCTGATGAATCCGGAAGCAGCACTGCCCGCGGCGCATGTGCACCAGGTTTGGTGCTGGGCGGATTTCAATTTTGCGCATGGAGGAACCACGGGAAGGCGCATCGACCATAATACGACCGAGGCATGACCTGCTGCCCTCTTATCCGTCCATCCAATGCTGGCAAAATCGATAATTATTTAAACGGGGCGTGATTTGTGTTTAGGGGGATGTAAATGAAGAAATTCAGCTATTTGGCAATTGGGCTTCTTGTGGTTGTGCTTGCCGCATACGTTTATGCGGATTATGCGGAAACCGCTGTTTACTTCACTGTCCCCATCGAAATAAGCTTCACCGTGACCCTGCCCGGCCCCGAGGTATACACTTCCAATACCACTTACCATACTACCGGCCCCACTTCCGACATATGGTTCAATTCCAGCTCCTCATCGAACTTCACTGCAATTCAGCCGTGCGTATTCCCCGGCACGAATTGCCAGAACGATGCAAACCCGATATTCCAATATGACAATACCGGCACAGTCCCGATCACCATCTACCTGAAATTCAACGCATCGCTTCCGTCTGGAGTGAACCTGCTGATGAACAGCTCTGTTGCGGGCACTGGAAACGGAGGCACGGCCCACGCCGAGCTGATTCCGTTGAACGACACGGAATGGGCGCCAGTTGTACTGGATTTGTCCTTTGAAGGCACGAATACATCGGGCGCATGGCTGTTTGCGAACTTCACGGTTTACTCCGGGACGGAAGTAAGGTATCTGATCTCGAACAGCACGCAGTAAAAAGGATACGTTTATATTTTTTTATATTCATTCTGAAGAACGATTGTCATGGCAAAAGGGGGGAAAAAGTCTTCTGGCATAAGCGCTATGCATATTATGCTCGGTGCTGTGATAATCCTGGCATTGATCCTGATTGCGAACAACCCCTCAATTACCGGAATGTTCACTGCTACAAAACAAGTTGCAACTCCTTCGCCGACCGACGAGCCGTTCAAGATGCTTCCTTCGCCCACTCCCCTTGCTGTGACGGATTATCCGCCGGAGCTTTACGCACGGCTGCAGGCGTACCAGTCGGGCATAGAGGCGATCTCTGTAAGGCCCAGATATTTTGGCAGCATCACGGATGAGATTTTCAAGGAGCTTCCGCCCTTCCCGAAGGATTTCTATGTAATTAAATTGCTGTTTGAATTGGGGAAAATCACAGACCCGGGAAAGGTTACTGCGGATTATTGGAAACAGCCGGAGTTTTACAGGGGGTTCGATTCGCAGGGCGTGAAGATGATGGCAAACCCGCCGCAGGGCAGGTGGGGCGCATTTGGATTAGGCACATACCCTGGGGAAACCGTGGTGCTTGCGCCAAAGCAAAGCGAATTTGAGACGCGATTCTTCATTCACACTTCATGGCTTGTCCAAACATACCAGGGCATGGGCCTATATTCCGTATTCCCGAAATCCGGTTCTTTGCAATCGACTTCCTATCCCGATGACACCAAAGCAGTGCAGCAGGATCCGGAAACAATTAAGCAATATTTCGATGTGACCGTGACCCCCGATGTGGTCCTTTTGGAGCCCGCATTCCCGATATTCAAGGAAGGCTGGACGCAGATGGTGACCGTGAAGGTCCGGGTCAAAAATCCGCCATCAGGAAAGTACTTGATTGGCATCAATTCCGGCAGCCCCCCATCCGGCAAGGCGACCGAATGGCTATGGAAATACAAGACTAATTACGTTGGGGGCGGTTCCAGCTCGATTGGAGTCCCCTGGTACACTATTTTCATCCAAGTCTGATTTTTCTGATAGCCCGGCATTTTTTTGCCTAATCGGCGCAATCGCGCAATTTTATTTCCGGCCCCGATTACTGCCCATGTTTTAAACGCTGCAACCGTATTTTTTTTGTATAATTTTTTGCTGGTAAATATGCAAAGGCATTTGGCGCTGATAGCCGCAATCCTTATTCTTGCCACTCCTGTTTGCGCAGAATATGCCGAGGGCGGGACCTATTTCAATTCGGAGGAGCCGCAAAATGCCAAGGTGAACGTCACGGACGTAACGGTCGCTGCTGTTGCGCTGTACTCCGGCGCATCAACTGATATTTTGGTCTCCCTGTTGAATTACGGCGACCTTGCTGCGAATGTGAGCGCGAATGTGAGCATCCGCAATGTGGCCGGCGATTTGGTGGAGGTAATCGAATATGACCCGATAATTGTCGCGCCCCAAACCACGACCATCATTTCAAAAACATGGAGCACCGGCTCCTATCCCGTCGGGCTTTATTCCGCGAATGCAACCGCATCTTACGATGATGGCGCCAACCAGACAAACTCGTTCTCAAGGGCGTTTTCGATATTGGCGGTCCCGTTTGTGCAGCCCGGGGGATCTCCGGGAACTGGCGATTATGTCTTGCCATTGCCATTCATTCCGGGCAATGTCACCCCGGTTGTGCCAACTGCCGTGCCCAATTTGCAGCCCACAATTGGGAACCTGCGATTCCAAAAAACTACGCTGCTGAAGGAAATAGGCCAGGGCGATTCTGTATTTGAAAGCCTCACCATCAAAAATGTCGCAGGCAGCGAAAGGAGGGTGAGGTTCAAAATTACCGGTGCGCCTTCCGATTGGATAAGCTATTCCCCGCAGGAAACTGTGTTGATGCTTGCAGAAGAGCGCGTTGTGAATGTGGGCCTAACTGTGCCCGAGGATGCATTGGCTGGCGATTACGTCCTGAAGCTCGAGGCAATTGATGGCAACTCTTCAAATGTGGATTACATGGTTTTGAGGGTCAAAAGCATAAGGAAAAATACGCAATTCCCAATTGTCCTGAAGACCATCCGGCTCGATCGGCCCCGCAGCACAACCAATGTTGCAATAGATGTGCGCAACCCGACAAAAAACCCATTCCCCGCAACCTTGATTACTGAAATGCTGCTTCCCGAATTCAAAATCACTGAAGACGATTTGCAGTTCGATGACAAGCCCGCATATGAAATCCTGCAGGGCAGGCCGCTTTCAATTAGGTGGAGGATACAGCAGCTCGCACCAGGCGAAATAACGCGGATCTCCTATAAAATCAATTCGTTGCTAATGGAATACCGGCCATACGTCTATTGGTCGGTGAAGCAGGTCGAGATGGTGCCGAAGGATTTCAAATTGACCGACCTTATTTCAATCAAGCAGATCAAAATTGCGCCGCTGCAAGAAGGCGGCACGTCCGAAGTGACCGCAAGGATCTTCTATGCGGGCTTTGATCCGCTCACGTTCAAGGCAGTGCTTGAGGTGCCGTCGGGCTTTGAAATCACTCCCGCATCCTTGGATGAGAAACTCAAGCCCCGGGGCGAAACCGTCCTGAAATTCAATATCAAGGCGCCGCGGAATTCGGTCGGGACCCACATGGTCACAATGAGCCTGCTTTTGGAAGGCGGGTATTTGGTTTCGCAAACCGGGTATGCCGCAGTGCAGCAGCCAACCGCGCTTGGCCTCCAGCCAACTGTTTTTGTGGTTCTTATCGTTGTTGGCATGATAATGGCCTTTTTGCATTTCATTGGCAGGAAAAAGATGGAGCATGAAAAAAGGCGCGCGATAGAATTGAGGCAAGGCTACCTCGAGCAATTGAAGAATCACATCAAAAGCAAATAGCTGCGTGCCTGATTATTTTTGGCCATTCCGCTAATTAAGATTTTTGCAATTTCGCTGCCCATCATAAAACTTTTACAGCATCCCCCCGCCGCCGAACATTCTGCCAATTGATAATTATGCACTTCCGCAGCCCATCATAAAACTTTTTAAACAACGGAAGAGTGCATTTAGTGTGAGCGGATGGCGGAGGAAAAGCGGACGGTAGTCATAGGCGTAATCTCCGGAAAAGGCGGAGTGGGCAAGAGCGTTGTTGCCGTCAATACCGCCTCGCTGCTTTCAAAATTGGGAAAGCAAGTAGTGCTCGTTGATGCGGATTTGAGCAACCCCTCTGTTTCGCTCCATCTGGGGCTTTCGTACACCCCAATTGGCATCCAGGACGTGCTTGCCGGGAAAAATAAAATCTCCGATGGGATTGTAATACACCCGATGACCGGGCTTAGGGTGATCCCCGCAAGCCTCAAATACAAGCCCGACGTGAGCCTGAAGAACCTGAAAACAGTCCTGAAGGGGCTCGATGCATACGACTATGTGATTGTTGACTCGCCCCCCGGCATCACCGAGGATGTGGAGCAAATAATCGAGGCATGCGACCGCATTGTAATTGTCACCACCCCCGATATCCCCTCCATCACCAGCGCATCCAAGATAGTTGCGCTTTGCAAGAGCGTCAAGACGCAGGTGATGGGGATAATCGTCAACCGCGTCACCAACTCGAATTATGAGCTCTCGAACAAGGAAATAGAGAGCATGTCCGAGGTGGAGACGCTTTGCGACATCCCGGAGGATGACAATGTGCCCGCATCCATCGCTGCCAGGCTGCCTGTCATCCTTTACAAGCCCCATACGATTTCATCGCAAAAATTGAAGCTTGCGGCGCTTTTGATTTCCGGAAGCAAAATTTCGGATATTGACGAGGGTTCATTCTTTTCAGGAATAATAAACTGGTTTAAGCATCTGCTGGGGTTGAGATAATGGACATCTTTCTTGCTGCATTGGATCTGCTCTCGATTGTGGGCTGGATAATGATTGGCATATCCGGAATGGTCCTTCGGGACATCCTAAGGGATGCGAAATACCATGACCAGAAATTGCGCTGGGAAATAATGTACCTCATATTGCCGCTGCTCCTGCTTTACCCCTCGTTCCTGTTCTACCAGTATTTGTACGGCGACGTGCCGCTCAACAAAAAAATCATCACTTCCCTGATTGTGCTCTTGGCTATCGGCGCATTGCTCCTGCTCTACCTGGCGCACCAAATCCGCTCGATGCAGCTCAAGCGCGAGATCTCCGGGGTAGCGGCATCCGTTTTAGTGGTTTATTTGGGACTGACGGTTTACCTAAGCTTCCAGATAGGCGATTTCGGCGAGGTATTGAACAATCTGCTCTTCTCATCCGCGATGTTCATGCTTTCGCTTGCCCTATTTTATTTGGGCAACTATACGCTGGCATTTTCGAGAGTGGTGAATGTCGCGCCCAAACTTTACATTGCGGGCGTGCTGGTGCTTTTGCCCGGAGTTGTAAGGGCGATGATCGTCGAGGCGACAGCAATGGGCCTCGCGCCATACCTGACAATCCTGAAGATCGCAGGCACAATCGGCATTCTTGGCGGGGGGCTTTTGATGTTCATCGCATCGGACAAATTCAAGCGAAGGGTGCTGGAGTTTGAAGTTAAATTGGTTTAACTGACACCCCAAAAGGGGATATCCCCCTACCACGTGTCGCCGCCTACCCCCTTAATTTGATTAGCCATCTTTAATGAGAACCTCATAATTACAGAAATCCGCGTCATCACGTCTAAGTGATTTGGCTTGTTCGAATACTGGAAGATAATTGAAGAATCAACCCGAAATCAATCTAACTTTGCTCCCTTCTTGGAAAATTTTGCCTCCACTCCGTCCAATCCCGCATTCCCAACCGCTTTCAATATTTTTCTTGCGGCCTTATCCCTGCACAAGACCAATACCGCGCCGCCTTCCCCCCCCGCGCCGGTTATTTTTGCCCCCAACGCGCCGTTTTTCAATGAAATTCCAATTGCCTCCTCGATTCCTTCCGAAGACATCCCGTATTCCCTGAGCATTCCATGATTTTTGTTGAACAATTTGCCCAACTTTCCCGCATTTCCGTGTTTATTCAATTCCGCCTCAATCCCATCAACAACTCCATCGAATCCGGCGGTTATTTTATCCCTCTCAGCCTGGCTCATTTCCGCGGGTTTCTTCCCGATTCCCGCTTTTTCCGCGAATTTTTTCAGCAATGCCCCTGTAGTATCCGCCATTTCGCCCTTTTTCAATGTATTGATGATGAGCAGTACCGTTCCTTCCGGCAATTCCAGATCGACCCCCCCATATTCGTATTTTGCCTCCGCGTCCTGCCGGAATATTTTCCGGAATTTCAGCGCGGAATCCGAAAGCACTGTTTGTGCATCTATTCCCGAGGGCCTGCCGCCATGCGCAATTTCCTCGAATGCCTGCACTGCCCCGAAGAGCTTTTCCTTCCCCGCCTTTATTTCCAATGCTCCATAAAGGCATATTGCCAATGCTGCTGCAGTAGACGCGGAATGGCCCGTCCCCTTTGGGATTTTATTCTTGGAGAATTTCATCGTGATTTTTAAATTATCGATACTCGCGCCTTCACTTTTCAATATGTACCCAATCAGCTTCGCCTTTGCGCGGAACCATCCGTCCTCATCCTCGAAATTTCCATTCGCGAAATATTTCCCCCTCCCCATCACATCCTCGATTATTATGACCCCTTTCCCGTTCTCAACCCTTTCCATTTTGCATTCGCAGCCCTTCCTGTTATCCAAGGGCGCGGCTATTGCCATTCCTCCGTAAACTACGGAATGCTCCCCTGCAATTATCGCCTTTGTCGGTGCGCTTGCCTTGACGAGTCTCATATACTCCCCTTCTTCCGAATTATCCTTATTGTTGCTTTTACGGGCTTTTTCATGCCCCCATTATTGGTATTTCCTCCGGAAATTAAAAAGTCGAGCTTTTTCAGTTCCTGCAATAGCGGCGATTGCGCATTCAGTTTGTACATGGTTGCCCTACCAATAGTCCTGGTTTTCTTTATCAGCCCCTGCTTCTCTAAGTAGGGCATAATCGGCGCAACGCTCTTCCATGTCAGGCCCGCCTCATCCGCCACTTCCACGGTGGAGAAATCCGTTTCCCACTCATCCAGCAGGAA
>JAZDKC010000070.1:0-12661 GCA_043803465.1 Microcaldota archaeon | reverse complement strand
GACGTCCAAATGCAAAGGCTGATTGAGAAGGGTCAAATCATCCTTTGCGATTATTCCCCCCTCCAATAGTCGTTTCCTGCGCTCGTCAATCGTCAATTTGTAGAAGCCCTCGGTTTTCATTAAAATCACTCGTTCGGCAGTAGCGATTATTTTGACCCATAGGTTTTTTTGACGGGCACCCTAACCGCCAACTTTCTTTCGCGCAAAACCGCATGGGTATTTGCAATGGTGCCTCCCTTGCCCATATCCGCACCACGCATGGAGAGGGAGTTTATGACACTCGCCTCTTCGACAGGCAAGCCCCGATCGCCGGTACTAATGGAACGGCCAATTGTCGCTTGCAGAGAAGCCCTATGAGCGGATTGCAGGTTGGCAACGGGGTAGTTGACATCATGGACCCTAAGGCGCATCCCCACAGCGCCATCATACCCGCAAAAAACACCGAAGCCCCGACGGAAAATGAATCGGCTTTTTACTTGCTTTCCGGCACTGACAATAACATGCCTCCTGCCGCCGACCGTTTCCCTTACCCAACCGACAAACAATTCTCTGGCTTGCGGGCTGGCAAATTGGATTTTATACGTGGACATCGCAGGTATTTTTTCGGGCAGTTCCATCAGCTTCCTTGAAACAAAACCCAGCCTCTTCCATTCCTCTGCGAAGCCTCCGCGGGGGTATGCGGGCCGCACGCCAAACGGCGTAAAGCGCGCCACAACGCCTGCTTCCTTCAGTTCAACAAGTTTTTCCTTGAATCTTTCCATAGCCAAGGTTTATCACTTTCGGATTTAATAATTCGCCTAAAAATAATTGAAATTCGTTTCCTGTCGATGATTTTTTCGACAGATTTATAAATCCGAATCGGATTAAATACTCCCTCGTTTTTTGTTTCCAAACAGGTAGTTGGCATGACAACTGGAATAGTAGGGTATGGAACATATGTGCCGAAGATGCGCATCAAGGTAGCGGAGATTGCGAGCGTCTGGGGAAAGGATGCGACGCGCATTTCCGAGGGATTGGGGATCAAGGAGAAGGCGGTTGCGAGCATTGATGAGGATTCGGCTACAATTGCGGTCGAGGCTGCAAGGAGGGCAGTGAAAAGCGCGAAAATAGATGCGAAGGAAATCAACGCGATTTTTGTGGGAAGCGAAAGCAAGCCGTATGCGGTCAAGCCCACGGCAACAATTGTCGGCGCTGCAATAGATGCTTCCCCGCATTATACTGCAGCTGATTTCGAGTTCGCGTGCAAAGCGGGTACAACTGCGATGCAGGCGTGCATGGGCTTGGCGGAAAGCAAAATGATCAAATACGGATTGGCCATCGGCGCGGATACGGCCCAAGGCAGGCCCAACGATGCGCTCGAGTTTTCAGCCGGTTCCGGAGGCGCCGCATTCGTGATTGGCAGGGATGACCTGATTGCGGAATTCGAGGGCACCTACTCCTACACTACGGACACCCCGGATTTCTGGAGAAGGCAGCATGCGGAATACCCAAGGCACGGCGGCAGGTTCACTGCCGAACCCGCATATTTCAAGCACGTGCTTGCAGCTGCAAGGGGAATGATGGAAAGGATGGGCACAACTGCAAAGGATTACAATTATTTCGTGCCGCACCAGCCGAATGGGAAATTCCCAATAAAAGCCGCAAAAACGTTGGGGTTTGAGATGGACAAGGTGAAGCAGGCACTTATAACGCCCTTCATCGGCAACACCTACTCCGGCTCCACAATTATCGGGCTTGCATCCGTTCTGGATGTTGCCAAATCGGGCGATAGAATACTCGTAACCTCGTACGGCTCGGGTGCGGGAAGCGATGCTTTTAGCATCAGGGTCACCAAGCAGATCGAAGAGAAGGGCAGGAGGCAGGAACTTGCGGTATTCGAGCAGATCAAGGAGAAGGCGTATGTGAATTATTCGATTTATGCAAAACACCGGAAAAAGATCAAGGGCGATTAGGAAAATGGGCGGGAATGAGGAAAGTCCCTTTATGCGAAAATAATTCGGAAAAAAATGGGCGAAAAAATATGGAACTGAAATGGCAGGATTTTGATTTGGCGGAATTCGTGAGGCCCAATGCATTCAAAATTGCGGTCGTGGTCACATTCATGATTGTGCTCGCACCGCTTCCGTTTTTTGTCAACCGCATCACCCTGGGGGATGGCGCTGCGAAAATCTACTACGACCAATTGGGCGCCCCTTTCGGCGCATATGCGCTTTATGAGGAGGGCGGATTGATAACGGGCGCGAACCTGAACAACCTGAACAAAATCCTCGTATTCGGCCTGATTGCGGACCTCGTTTTCTGGTATGTTGTCGCGTGCGTCATCATTTATGCGTATGGTAAATTCACCGGCAAGGGCAGGCTGGGGGAAGTGAGCTGATATGAAAAAGCGGGAATTAGGGGAGAAAAGGAAAGATAGCGCAGCAGTGCATAATTCTGCACCGATGGAAAGGCCAACAAGCATCACGATTTATTTCATTTTGGCCATACTCGGGCTTTTGGGAAGCATATACTCGTTCAGCGCGGCCTCCAGCATGGGCGCAAGTATTCTAGGCGCAAGAGTGACCGGCACAATGCTGACACTTTACGAGGCATTCTGGATGGCGGTGACAATTGCCTTGATCTATGGGATCTGGAAAAGGAAGGAGTGGGTGCCAAGCCTGGCAATTGCAACGCTCGCGGCGCAGATAATCATAACCGCGGGGCAGTTTTTCTTCATTGAAGAGACGCTGAGAATGGCGCTTGCAAACGCACCGCAGACGCTTACCCAATCGGAAATGGCGCAGGCAATCGAGATGGGCAAGACAATTTCATATGCGGTTATGGTCGTAACGATCCTCATTAACGCGCTCTTCATGCGCGCATTCCACAAAAACAAGGATTACTTCAGCGAAAAGTGAATTTTATGAGAAAGGTTTCAATAGTCGGCGGCGGCCTTAGCAAATTCGGGGAGAGATGGGATGCTTCTTTTCGGGATTTGATCTCGGAAGCGGCAGTCATGGCGCTTGCCGATGCGAAAATGGAGGGGAAGGACCTGCAGGCGATCTACGGCGGCACAATGGCCCCGGGCAGATTGATCGGGCAAGAGCACGTTGGCGCACTTATCGCGGACCAGCTGGGATTGAATCCGATCCCTTCAACAAGATTGGAGGCCGCATGCGCTTCCGGGAGTGTCGCATTCAGGAATGCGTACCTTGCTGTTGCAAGCGGCATGTACGATATCGTTGCAGTCGGAGGAGTGGAGAAGATGACCGAAGTATCAACTGAAGAGGTCTCTTTTGCACTCGGAGGGGCGGGGGACCAGGAATGGGAATTGTTTTTGGGGGCGACCTTCCCTGCGATTTATGCGTTGATGGCAAGAAGGCATATGAAGGACTACGGGACAACCGAGGAGCAGATGGCGATGTGCTCGGTGAAAAACCACAAGAACGCCTCTAAGAACAAATTTGCGCAGTACCAGAACGAGATTACAATCGAGGACGTGATGAAATCCGCGCCGGTTGCAACTCCCTTGAAATTGCTGGATTGCTCGCCGATTACCGACGGTGCGGCTGCGGTAATCCTTTGCGCGAAGGAGTGCGCGAAGAAATATTCGGATACTCCGATTGAAATCATTGGAAGCGGGCAGGCTTCGGATTCGCTCGCGCTTGCGAACAGGCAGAGCCTCACTGAATTGCGTGCAGTGAAGGAGGCGACAAGGCAGGCATTCTCGCAGGCGAATGTGGCCCATGACCAGATTCAGGTTGCGGAGGTGCACGATTGCTTTAGCATTGCCGAGATTTTGGCGATCGAGGATATGGGATTCTGTGAGAAGGGGAAAGGAGGCAAATTCGTTGAGGAGGGCAGCACCCAGCTCAATTCGAAGCTTTCCGTGAACACTTCCGGCGGCTTGAAGGGCTGCGGCCATCCTGTCGGAGCGACCGGAGTGAAGCAGGCTGTTGAGATTTACTGGCAATTGCAAGGAAGGGCGGAAGGCAGGCAGGTAAATGGCGCGGAAATCGGCCTCACGCACAATGTGGGCGGTTCCGGGGCGACTGCGGTCGTGCATTTGTTCAAAAGGGCGGATTGATATGCAAAGACAAATTAAGGGGGTGGGCGGCGACACGTGGGAGGGGGATATCCCCCTGTTGGGTGTCGTGCATCTTTTCAAGAGGGCAGATTGATATGGATGGGGCAATACCGCTGGTTTGGAGGAGGATTCCGGAGCGCTACACGCTGATGGGCAGCGTGTGCGAGAACTGCAAAACAGAATATTTCCCGCAAAGGAAATTCTGCGCGAAATGCAGGAGAAGGGGAAGGATTGTGCAAAAGAAGATGCCATATGAGGGGAAGATCTTCTCTTACACGGAAGTGCAGGCAGCTCCGAGCGGGCATGAGGACGAGGCGCCTTACTTCCTTGCAATGATTGAGCTAAGGAACGGCGTTAAGCTGATGTCCCAGATTGTCGATTCGGAGAGGGAGAAGATCAAATTCGATGCGCCGGTGAAAGTGGTGTTCCGCAAGATCGCCGAGGGCGATGAGGAGGGCCTGATTGCATACGGGTACAAGTTCAAAGTGATTTGACCATTCACCAAAACTTGAATCGCCCCGTCCGGTTCATTCGACTCACGAGCGCAGCGTTGTGTATTTTGGCCATTGGGCAATTTGCGCCTCAACTATATTCAGCAGTTCATGCGCTTTTCCATGCCCGCCGCCTTTTAACAGGTTCCGCACCAGGGGCAACATGCTCGTTATTGCAAGAGAGAGGCGCTTTTGTTTCTTGATGCCAAGCGGCTCGCTGCGTTCTTGCCCTCTTGCAGTGAAATAATTATCGGGCCCTTTCGCCGTATTTTTTGGCAACTCGATGACATAATGGCCGTGGAATGGATAAACCACACGGATGCTGCGCATAAGTTCATCTTCGTAAAGCTCTATTGCCGCGGGTTTCCTCACAAGCGCCCTGACCAGCGAGGTAGCCGCATATTCCTCCAATCGGATCAGAGTAGGGCCTGCAACGCCATGTTGCCTTGCGATGACATCTATGCCGGCATACAATTTTTGTTCCATTTCCGCGGCAGCTAGGGGATTGCCCCACGAAACATGCATCCTCCATCGTTTACTTTTGGGGTTGTACGCAGGCGAATGGGAAATTCGATAAAGTACCGAATGCTCAAGGTCGCCCGCAAGGTAGCTTGTAAGTCTTTTAACTTCCTTTTTCACTTGTTCTGGGATCTTTTCCATAAACGAATCGCTTTGGTCGGGTTTATGGCAGCAATCGGTTCCGATCCCTCGGGAATAGCGCCGCCTCCCGGATATTCTGCAGGTTGCAGATTTTCATCGTTAAACGCTCGGAGCCGATGCTCCAGCCGGCGTGCGGGATGGCTCCGTACCGGAAGGCATCGATATAGCTCTCAAAATCAGCTGGGTTGCACTCCTTTGCCTTCAATTGCTTAATCAGCAAATCGGGAATATGGATACGTTGTGCACCGCTGGCAATCTCAAGCCCCCTATACATCAAATCGTATGCCTTGCAGATTTTGGGATTTTCAGGATGGGGCATCGAATAGAACGCCCTTGCAGCAGTGGGCCATTCGGTAATCAGGAATGCTTCTTCCCCAACCAGTTTCAGGAGATGCTCCTCGTTTTCTTTTGAGAAATCCTCGCCCCATTCAATTTTGTGCCCGTGTTTATTGAGCAAATCAACCAAATGGGAGTAGGTGTGCCGGGTTAATTTTTTTGGAACCTCAAGTTCCACTTTTAGGGTTTTAAGTTGTTCGTGGCAATGTTTTTTCACTTCCCCCAATATGTGCAAAAACACTTCCTCCAGGACATCGAGCGCATCCTTGTCATCGGCGAAGCCCATCTCGATGTCCATCTGCGTTATTTCGTTGAGGTGCTGGGTCGTATTGTGCTTCTCCGCTCGCCAGATGGGGCAGATCATGAATACCTTGTCCATTCCGCCCATAACGGCCAATTGCTTGTAAAGTTGGGGGGATTGGGCTAGGTATGCTTTCTTTTCAAAATACTTCACTTCGAACAAATCCGTTCCTCCTTCCGTAGCGGCCTCTACCAAAGATGGCGGGTTGATTTCCTGGAAATTATCCTCAATGAGTTTTTCGCGGAATGCCTTTTGAATTTCCGAGCGGATTTTGAATATGGCTTGAACCTCGATTCTCCTCAAATCAATGAACCGCTTGTCCAATCTCACGTCTATTTCAGCCGGAACCTTTCCAGTTATTTCAAACGGCACCTGCTTGAGCACTTCCCCCACTATTTCGATGCCCTCGGGCACTAATTCACGGCCAAGATTGGCCATTTTCGAGGAGCGCACCTTGCCTTTCACGACAATTGCAGTTTCCTTTATCAGTTTCTTGGAGGTTTCAATCAATTTTTCGCCGACCTCCCCATCTTTCATAATTATTTGCATGATCCCGCTCCTATCCCTCAACAAAACGAAATTGATCTTCCCGAAAGTGCGCGTCTCGTGCACCCAGCCTGCGAGAGTCACTTCTTTCCCCTCCAATTCCGGGGTGATTTCTGAAACGTAATGTGAACGCATCATACCAATCGTACTTTTTTTACGGAAAACAAGTTTATAAATTGGGGCTTAGGCCTTTCCAAAAAACAGGAATGAAAGCGGGAGCGCAAGAACCATAACAGCAGCGGCATAAGTAGTATCCCCCGTATTCGCCAAATTCGCCGCAACAGCAGAAATTATCAGGAAGAACAGCCGCATCAGCCATTCGTGCTTCCCGGTCCTGAGCCAGCCGCGGATTTTCAAATTGGTGCTGAACTGCACTCCTGAAACCGTGAGCGCATCCTGCCACAAATGGAAAAGATAGCCGCAAAGCACGCCTAAAACAAGGAGGAGCAGAAGGCGCAAATTATTGAAAGCGGAAAAATAATTCAACGCCAAAATGCCGATCATGAGCCAGAAAGCCAGAACTAAAAGCAGCCCTTTGAGCGAATGCATTATCCCCCGGTGCTCAGCGCCTTTTTTGCCCATTATCAAAAGCAGGAGCGAAATCGGAATGAACAGCAAATATTTCGTGATCAGGGCCGGAATTTGGAAAAGGCCATTCAGATCACTTTTTTTATTCGGTGCGTCCACATCCGGGAATTGGACAGCAACGATGGAGGCGAGCAGGAATAGGAGAGGATCGAATGCAATAGCACATCCCGCCTTGAATGCCATAAATGCCGCTGCCCCGAGGTACATGGAAGCGCAGAATAGGTGTGTTTTGCCTTGCATGATACAACTAATGGTGTTGCTGATTATATATTTTCACTCGAAGCGAGGGGTTGCCCCCGAATATATATACTCCGTTTTTCCACGTAAGTAGCCCAATGAAGGAAGAGAGCAAGCGGGATTGGCTTCTCCTTCCCTTGGGAAAATAAGTAAGTTTTGATCAAACTTTTCCAAAAAGTTTGAGGTGGTCGATATGGAGCAAATGAAGGAAAATTTCACGGATGGAAGGAAAGAGAAGGGAGGCACAGGAAGCATCCTGACGTTGGCGCAGGTGATTCTTGCCGGAGAGAAGGCCAAAATCCCCCTGAAAATAGACCGGCCGGGGTTCACAAGGATCATGGTTGATTTGCAGGATGAGCTCCGGAGGCCGATTGCGGCTGCAGCTAAGGAGTTCAAGCTGGGGATCGCGAGCATCAGCTATTGAGAACGATGAAATGCGAGAAAGGGCAGAGCACTGCGGATTGAGGCGAATCGCCCCGACAATACAGGATCGCATTTGCCACTCATTCAACGGGAAGCTCCAATGCCTTGTTGAACTCCGCATACGCCTGAGAATCCGAATACTGCACAGGGGGCGATTTCATCAAGAACGCGCAAATTTTTAGGGATTGTTCGACTTTTTTTCGCTCCGCCAATAGCTTCACGGCTCTGACTGCATCGACAACTACTCCGGCGCTGTTCGGACTATCCTCATCTTCCAAAGTCAGACCTATCGAAACAGGAACTTGACCAAATATCTTTCCCTCGATCTTTATCGTCGCCTGTTTGTGATCGTAATTCTTTTCAGTATAAATCATGCGTGCGGACGGTTTTGCATCATCGGGGCCCAGAACGCTATTAAGGGCATCCTCTTTAGACTCTTCCTTTGCCTGGGGGCGGTAATGGAGGTTGAAATGATCTGCGTTCCCCCCATAATTAATCTGTTCTGACTTCGTGATCCTTATGCCCCGCATCTTAAGGAGGCTTAGAAGCGACCTATTCACTATGGTGGCTCCGCATTGGCTTTTTATATCATCACCCAATAGTGCCAAACCTTTTTCGAAAAATCTTGTCCTCCATTCCTCATTCTTTGCGATAGGCGTGGGCATGCAATTTATGAAACTGCAATTTGCACTTAACGCCGCTTCGGCATAGGCATAAGTTGCTTTTACACTTCCCGTAGGCAGATAGTTGATTGCGATTTCAGCATTTGCATCCTTAAGCGCCTTGGCGACGTCAACCGGCGGTTCTTTGCTTTCATGGATAAAATAATTCCTTAGTTCGGGAATGAGGCTGTCACAGGTCGGGCCCCTCTGCACCAAAAAATCGTATCGTAATGGGTCGGATATTTTCATTGTTTTGTTAGGCCCAGAATTAATTGATTCGTGCAGCTTCTTCCCCACTTTTCGATCATCGATATCGAAGGCGGCGACAATATTCAAGTCGGAAGGGAGGTAGCCTCCAATTGCCGGGTGCATTAGGCCTATTTTCTCAGATTTATTTTCGTTATAGAATGCGATTCCTTCAATCAGGCTTTTTGCACAATTCCCTACCCCGATAATTGCGACATTAATCTTCATAGTTAAATTCGAATAGAACATAAAAATAATAAACCAACACCTGGCCGCGATTCGAATTGACGGGAGGGCACCCGAACCTACCCCTGCTCTTGATTATATATCGGATTTTGCACCCTATAAACGGTCGTTGGAGGCAAACATATTTAAGGTTGTAAGTACATAAGGTGATTACATCTTATGGATACAGAATGCTATCCTAGATGGAACGGCTGGTTGCTAATACCTTCGCTTTCTGCGGAGAGGGAAATGGCTTTTGAGGATCTCGATCTACGCGATGTGAAGGAACTGCTCGAAAACAGCAAGCTGTCGGGAAGGCGGAAGGAAGGAATTTTCGAGAGAATTGCTGAAAAAGGAGGAAGGAGCTTCAAAATCGTGCTTGCCGAATCATATAGGTATTCCAGCGAGGAGATCGTGTTTTTGGTATTACACATAAAAAGCGTTTCAAGGTGAGATGATGCAGTTGGAAAAGGACAAGCTGAAGTGCTATTGCGGAGGCATGGCAACGCCAATGGAAATCCGGATGGAGGGCTTGAAAGCAAGGGGATGGAAATGCCGGAAATGCGGCGAGGCGTATCTAAATCCGGAGGATTCGCTTCGAATCTCCGCAATCAGGAGGCTGAAGTCTCTGCCGGTCGATGCAACAGTCACAATGGCCGGGAATTCTTTCGCAATCAGGATACAGAAGGAGGTTGCGGTTGCGCTGGCATTAAAAATTGGAGAGAAGATAAAACTGATTGTGGACGGGCCAAAGAATGCCCAGATTATTATTTCGTGATCTTATGGAACTAGGGACCGTAATCTCAACAATCGATTCGCCTACTACCAACAGGTTCTCGTTTGTAATATCTAATGCGGGGATTGTACGTAAAGCCAGATTCGTTCAGCTCCAAACGGAAGAAGGTACATTGCTGGGCGTGGTGCAGGATATTGTGCGCGCAAACCGCTATTTTGAGCGTGCGGAAAGCGTTTCGGAGTATGAGAAAAATAACAGGAACGCAGCAGCAAGCATAAACACCTCGTTCCAAGATAACTTTCCAACAAACGAATGGGAGTTTGCGGTTGCGGACTGCGCGGTGCTGGGGGCATATGACAAGAGCTTAAAGCGCGCTTCGTTCCCGGCTGCACCGGGCGCAAAGGTGAATGACGCCGATTTGAAGCTGCTCAAGGATTTCTTCGCGTTCGAGGATAATGGGATGAACCTGGGGAAGCTGCTCGTGCATGATTTGGAAGTGAAGCTGAACATGAACAGGCTGTTCCAGAAGCATCTGGCGATCTTGGGGATTTCCGGAAGCGGAAAATCTGTTGCCGCAGCCACAATGATCGAGGAGCTGCTCCTTCGCAGGAAGGAGGATGGCAGGTTGGCAGCTGTGATTTTCGATGCGCATGGGGAGTATGTTTGTTTTGCGGACAGGAGGCATAATGCTGATTTTGCGGAGAAAGCAATCGTAGTGAATGCGGACAAGGTGAGGATCGCGGCAAAACACCTCAATATCGGGTTGATTGCGGAACTTTTGCCGGATGTTAGTTCCCAGCAACTTCGGGACCTTTCGCCCATTTTGCATAAATTGAAGAAGAATTTCGAACAAAAGCAGGAGCCGTTTTCCCTCGAGCACATAATCACGGAAGTGCAGAACTCCGAAATGAAGGAGAATTCGAAGAATGCGCTCCTCTCTTGGTTGAATGAGCTTAGGGGCCTGAAATTGATTGGTGAGAGGGACTTCCCGGCATTGAAAAAAACCATAAAATTGGGGATGCTGACGGTTTTTGATCTTTCAAACATCATCAATTTGAGGAAGAAGCAGGTTATCCTCGCGTACATCGCAAAAAAGATGTTCAACGGCAGGAGGAAGGATGAAATTCCCCCGTATGTGATGATTGTTGAGGAGGCGCATAACTTTGCACCGGAGAAAACCGAGAAGAAATTTGCGACCTCAAAAAGCATAATTAATACGGTGGCGAGGGAGGGAAGGAAATTCGGAGCGTCCTTGTGCCTGATTTCCCAAAGGCCGGTGCAGCTCTCAACAACCGCGCTTTCGCAATGCAACACGATGCTCATAATGCGGATTACAAATCCGTACGATTTGGATCATATCGCAAAGAGCGCGGAGGCGATTGACAGGAGCACGCAGTCGCAGATCTCGAGCTTGAAGGTGGGGGAGGGCGTGCTGATAGGCGAAGCGACAAATTATCCGGTTTTCATCCGCGTAAGGAACCGCAAAACCAGGAAGGGAGGGAAGGGGGAGACCCTTGAAGAGCTCGCGAAAAGGTTCGAGGAGAAGCAGAGCATAGCGGAAATGGTAGCTGATGCGGATGTGCAGGAAGCGTTCTTGACTTAATTCGCAAATCAAATTTAGGAGGGTAGGGGCGACACGCGTAGGGAACCTAGGTTCCCTAGAGGTGTCGCGGATGTGCATGACGCATTTTTATAAAAAGACCGAAAGTTCAACCCGCAAATAGAACTTACTATTCCCTATTATTCCAAAGCTTCCTTTTCATCGCCAATTCTTCCTTCGCAAGATTCAGCAGATGGGTGCCAAGCCTGAGTGCCTCGTCCGGCGACATCTTGAAACCTATTGTGCCGATGCCGTTCATCATCCTAAGGGTAATGACTCCATCCCTCGGATAGGTGTTCTGAACCGTTGGAGGGTCGGTTTCAAGCCTAAGGGTGCTTTTATGCGACTCGCCTTTCTCATCCTTGAACCAGTGGATAAGTTCATCTTCAATCATGCTCATCACTCTGTGAAATTGGGTAACTAAAGCGATGCGAAACGGAGTATATAAGCGATTTGAGGGGTGGGTTCGGGTGCCATTGCCAACAAGCGTTTTTCAAAGGGTTTAAATAACCCCCCCCCATATTATTAAAAAAATCCTTTAAGAGGTGGTTTGATGGGAATAGGAAGAAAAACAAGAATGGCAGCCATGGGCTTGGTCGCATTGGCTGTTGCGGTTATGGCAACGACCTATTACGGATATTTGGTGGCGGGCTACAGCTTCGTGCTGAACCCCAACAACGCGCTGGATGACGACTACGACTATGCGACATTGCAGTATGCAACAAACATCACCTGCCCGCTGGGCAACTTCTACAAATCGCCCTCTTATCCGAACTACTTCTGCGTGCACAACGGCACCAGCCTGGAGGTCGGCGGATGGGAAGTGATCAGGTTCTCCAACTACACGGGCTACAACATCACCAATGTTAAGGTGAAGGCTTCTGACCTGAATATCGGGTGCACATCGTGCGCTTCGGCAATAAGCGTGCGCGTGTTCCGCGCAGGAACTACCTACGATTCCGGAACGCAATGGACATATGTAGGGCAGTGCAATTTCGCGGACAACGCAAACCAGAGCACATGCACATTGTACCAGAACGCTTCCGGCGTGGGCCACATCCTGATCGGAAGGTGGAACGGCGGCAACTTTAGGCCGGACCCTGCAGTGCACGTTGTGAGCATTGGGAACTAGGTTCCCTTTTTTCTTTTTTTATTTTTCTTTTTTTGGAGCCAATAATTAATTCTTTTTTCCGGGTTCGTTTGAATATACCTAAAGAATAAAATACCGCCATGCGCAACTAATACGGGCAGCAGGGCATTTACAATCATATTGGAGCATATCCTGCCCGGGGTTATTCCATGAAAAAAGCGTTTTTCGCAATCTTCATCGCATGCATATTCTACGCCCAAGCCATCACGCCCATAACGAATTGCAACACTGCTTTGAGCGCAGCCGGGGAGACATACATATTGCAGAACGACGTTACTGCGGATGGGAAGTGCTTCATAATTTCGGCAAACGGCATCACGCTCGATCTGAATGGAAAAACAGTCACTTTCGACAACGCCCCTCCAGTAAATGCGGCGAACAGGGGATTCGAGTT
>JAZDKC010000069.1:0-3238 GCA_043803465.1 Microcaldota archaeon | reverse complement strand
CCAATAAGGAGGGAGTTGCGAAGCTGCATGTGAAGGAACGGAACCCCCTGAAGCTGCAATGCAATTTCTGCGAGAAAGTTTACGGCGAAGCGGATTTCAAGTTTTGAATGCCTTGCCCCTTTCTTTTCAGAAAAGAAAGCGGCGGTGGCTCCGCCGGAAAGAAAACAATTTGAGTTGCGGATTCATGAAAAAAACCATTTCCTTCGACCTCGACGGCACTCTGGCCGATTTGAATTTCGAGAAGGCGGTGTGGCTGGAGGAGATCCCGCGATTGTTTGCGGAAAAGAACAGGCTGGGTCTGGAAACCGCTAAGAAAGCCGTATTTTCCGCTTACGAATACGTCGGGAACAAGGATGCCAAATGGTACGACATCAAATTCTGGCTGGGGGAGCTGGGATTGGACAGGGATTACAATAAAATATTGCGGAGGAGCAGCCACCTGATCAGGCTTTACCCCGACACCATCCCTGCGCTCGAAAAACTGAGGAAAAAATACAGGCTGATCGTGATCTCCAATGCAACAAGGGAGTTCATCGATTTCAAATTGAGAGTTGAGCATTTGGAGAAGTATTTCGATGCGGTTTTTTCAACCACTACTGATTTCAAGTGCATAAAGGGCGATTCGAAAGGGTATTTGGAGGTTTGCAGGAAAATGAAAATAAAACCTTCCGATTTGATCCACATCGGGGATGATTACGAATTCGATTACATTGCTGCAAGGAAGGTGGGGATTGAAGCATATTTCCTGGATAGGAGCTGCAAAGGCGGGAAGGGCAAGGTAGTTAATAATTTGCTCGAATTTAGTAATAGGGTAAACGAAAAATGAGGATGAAAACATTCAAGCGGGCTGTGGGGGTAGGGGCGGCAGGGGCATTGCTTTTACTGACCGCCAATCAGATGTTCTACAATCACCGGATGGATGCCAAATACGAAAGGCTCGTCCGCAACTATTACCAGAACAGGGGAATTGAATTCTCCTCGGATAAGATAAGGCAAAGTGCGGGCCGCGTGGGGCTGCGATACGGCCTCACTGAACTTCAGATGCGGCACTTGTTGGCGCTTGGGAAAACTCCCGATACGGCACTCACGCCTGAAGAGTTGATCAGCCTCATGAAGCATCCGGCATCAGCAAATCGTATGAACCTCCTAAGGCGGCTTCCCATCGAGCCCGCCCAGAGGGATTTGAGAGCCTACAACCATGCACTCCGGATCAGGGGATTGTCAGAACAATTTAAGGGATTGGATGCGGAAACCATCAGCAGGGTCATACGGAAGGATAGATGGCACGAGAAAATCAGTAGATTTTTCAATCGGATGGAACGCCACGAGGAAATGCTCGAACTTGTGAGGTCGCATAGCTATGCTGAACGGAAGGGGGAGACAAAGCTGCCGCCGTTAAATCCATACGACTTTTTCCCTGCAACGGAAAGGCCGGCAGATTCGATGAGGAATTTCCTGGAAAAACGGTATGGAGTGAGGGAAGAGCCGGCAAACAGGCCCCAGCCAAGGCGAATGCGCGGAAATGGGCCCGGTTAAATTAAATATCCACAGGCATGCGTTCAGGTGGTTTTCTCTTCATCGGGCGCGTGCACGAAAAGCCTGCCGGAATATACTATTAGGATCACGCCGAACAATGCCTCCAGAAGCCCGGGCTGGAGGTTTGTAGAAACCAGTGCGCCAGTTGCTGCACCGAGAACTGCTGCAGGAACGATCCTTTTGAGGTCTGCAGACCCGGGCCAGTTTCCCTTCCTATGGAAAAACAGGCTGAAAAGCACTATTGGGATTATCGAAGCCAGTGATGTCGCAATGGCTGCATGTATGCCCAGCCCGAAAAAGATAGTGAGGCTGGGGACGAGTATTACGCCTCCGCCTATGCCGAAAAGCCCCGAAAGCATTCCGGAAAAGAAACCCAAAATGGCAAACGACATCCCGCTAGCAGGGACGGAGAGGGGCAATGATAAGGAGAGCAGGCCGAGCATCTTCACGCCCATGAAGAAAAGCAGAATTGAAAAAAGCCTTACAAGCGACTTGTGGTCGAGCGAATGTGCCAGTTTGGAGCCCAGCCAGGAGCCCGGCAAAGCGCCGATAATTACAAATGCAACTATGTCGAGATCGATCAGGAACTCGTTAAGGATGAAATTCGTTAAAGCCCCCATGAAGGCAATTGAGAACGTCACCAGAAGGGAGACTTTCGCAACGGAAGTCATCTTGTAGCCGGAATAAACTATAAGGAGCGGGATCAGGATGAAGCCGCCGCCCACGCCAAGAAGGGCGCTTAGGAAGCCCGTAAAGCCGCCAATCAGCATCAAACGGTAACTGTCAATTCTAAGGTACTTGCGCATAGGAGAACCTCTGGGCAACATGAAAAAAGAATGAAAAGATAAAAATATGCTCGGGGGGTTTGAGCATCCGACCAAACTAAGGGAGTCACCCCCTTGGGTTGGTCATCTAAATGAACTCGATGTCATCCACCGGCCTTGTTGAGGAGGAACCCATGGAAGAGCCCGGGCCCATGCTCCAGTTCTTCTGGGAGCCTGACTTTCCAAGAACGTATGGCGACTGGATGCCCGTGAAGATCGCAATGGCCTCGATTTTTCCTTCAAAAGCAGGGTCAAGCCTTGCTCCCCAGATGACAGTTGCGTTCGGATCGACTCTTTCGGTCAATGCGGTTCCCACCTGGTTGCATTCCCCGAGGGTCATGTCGGGCCCTCCGGTAATGTGGAGCAGCACTCCGGTTGCGCCGGTGTAATCAACATCCAAAAGCGCATGGTTGAGCGTGTTGTTCACAACTTCTTCAGAGCGTCCGGTGCCTTTTGCTTCCCCGACAGCGATCATTGAAACTCCGCCGTTGCTCATGATTGCGCGCACATCCGCAAAATCGAGGTTGATTAATGAGGGAGTGGTAATGGTCTCTGTAATTCCGCGCACTGCACGTGCAATTACCTCATCCGCGACGTTGAATGCCTGGTCAATTGGCAAATTGGGGACAATCTGCACCAAGCGGTTGTTGTCAATTACAATGATGGTGTCAGCCTGCGCCTTGAGGGCCTCCAAGCCGGCATCCGCCTTTTCCAGCCTCGCGCGCTCAAGTGCGAAGGGGTAGGTGACTATTGCAATGACAATTGCGCCCTGCTTCTTCGCCAATTCAGCGATGATAGGTGCAGAACCGGTTCCTGTGCCGCCGCCCATTCCGCATGTAAGGAATACGAGATCTGCTCCGGAGAGGAGCTTGTCCAAC
>JAZDKC010000068.1:0-9721 GCA_043803465.1 Microcaldota archaeon | reverse complement strand
AAAATCAAAACAACAAGAAAGGCGCCCGCGATGCAGAAGAAATACTCGCCACCAGCTGGCGAATACGGGCTGTTTTCCCCGGAAGCGAGGCGTTCCCGATCAAAATCTATTTCTGCAATGAAAAAAAATGCCCCGGCCCATCCAATGAAAGCAGAAGCCAAGGCAACCGCGAAAAATTCAAACAAATCCGCAGCAAAAAGCCCGAAGCATTCCGCTCCAATCAAGCACAAAAAGCGCTGATTAAAATTTTACGAATCCGAAAATTGCCCGGATACAAGAAGCATTAGTTTGCATTCCCAGAGAAGAATACCCCTAATTATTATTATATTTATCCTAGAAGAATTTCCCGAAAAACCGCTTCCTGGTTTTGCCGCCCTCCTTGTCCAGCTCCTCGAGCAATTCGCGCTGCCTTTTTGAGAGCTTCTGTGGCACATCGATTGAAATCCTTACGTATTCGTCCCCCGCCGCGCCAATTCTCAAATCAAATATCCCTTTGCCATGCAGCCTGAACGTTTTCCCAACCTGCGTGCCCGCTGGAATTCTCAGTTTTACCGTCCCCTCAAGAGTGGGCACTTCCACCTCGCCGCCAAGCACAGCAACTGAAAACGGGATTTTTTCCTCGCAATAAATATCCTGCGCATCCCGCTTGAAAACCGGATGCTCCGCAACTGAAATGACCAGGTACAAATCGCCTTCGTGCCCTTCAATTGCATTCCCCTTCCCCCGGATCCGCAATGCATACCCCTCGTATGCCCCTTTGGGAATTTTCAACCCGAGTTTTTCCTCCGTCGTTACCCCTCCCTTCCCATGGCAAGTTTTGCATTCGTTTATGCTTGCCTTTCCAGTCCCGTTGCAATTCCCGCAGGGCATGATGCTGATGTATTGCGAATAACCTGTTTGCCTCACGTTCCGAACCTGCCCTGTCCCTTTGCAAACGCTGCAGTCCGATTTTTTCGAATCGGCGCTTCCCGTCCCATCACAGCTCTCGCAGTTCTTCATCCTTTGCACATGGATCTCCTTGGCAACCCCATGTGCCGCATCCTCCAGGGAGATCCTTACCTCGTACTGCAGGTCCTCGCCATGCCTCTTCCGGCCCATCCCGCCAAAAAACATCCTGCCAAATATGGATCCGAACTCCTCCCCGAACGTATCCGACCCAAATCCGATGTTCCTGAAAATCTCCTCGAAATTCGAGTTCTTGAATATATCCTCCTGCGAGTACATCTTTGAAAAATCGGCGGAGCCGTATGCATCATATTGCTGCTTTTTCTGGTCATCCGAAAGCACTGCATACGCCTCGGTGATCCGCTTGAATTTCTCCTCCGCATCCTTGGTTTTGTTCCTGTCCGGATGCCATTCGAACGCAAGCTTCCTGTACGAATCCTTGATCTGCCCCTTCGTTGCACTCCGCGGCACGCCTAAAATCCCGTAATAGTCCTTTTCCATTTAATCACAGTAAGCAGATATCCTTGGCACCGGTCAAATTTAATGGTTATGTTTATGGCAGCCCTGCCTTTTTATTTCCAATCTGAGCAACGATTATATGGACTCATATCGAATTCTAAAAAAAGATGCGAGCACTAGCCCGGATCCCATTATCCGGATAACCCGTTACATGGTCGAATCCCATCCGTTCCAGAAAACAGCAATTATGATCATCAGCTCAATATTCCTTTTTTTCTATTATTATTGGTTCGGGCAAGGAATGGCGATATATACTTTCGACTGTAATGGCATTTACGGATGTGTAAGCCTTTCTGGCAACGATTCGCCCGGGATTGGGCGTATATTTGCCGCATACGCTACTCCCTCCCACGCGACAATAGCCGGCTTTGATTTAATTTTCTCTTTCTTGATGGTTCCCTTATTGCTCATTATTACATCCATACTAATTTGGTATGGCCTTTGGCAACTGGGAATTTACGTCAAAGGAATGGGTGGTGGCAATTTGAGCGGCCAATGGATAAAATTCGTTCCGAATATTTCCGCCATATTTTCAGCAATTTTATCGATTGCGGTAATAATCGGTTCATTAGGTTATTATCTGCCCAATCCGTATTCCGCATATTTCTATTTTCTCTGCCTTATTATGGGTTTGGCGCTATATTTGCACTTAATGAAAATTATTGGAGATATTGTCGCTCCCGGAGAAACTGCTGAGGAAATTGAAGAAGCATTTAGGCGCATCCCAAAATAGTGTTAATTCGTTCCCTACTTATTCAGCGCGGTCTTGATGAAATACGCGACAATCGTGACGAAAACAACCGCAGTTCCCACTAGAAGCAGGTATTCTATCGCAGTCTGAGCGCGTTTTCCATTCATCATGAACCACTTACCCTCCTACCCTTTAAAACCCTTTTTCTTCATCAGCATGTCGAGGTGCTCCCAATCAGGATGTTGCCCAAAATCAGGCCCATATTGTAAACCACGAGTGAAATCAGTATCATGAACGGCACCCTTGGCAGGTATTTGACCGGCCTGCCCTCCTTGATTATGCCAATTGCCAATATTGCGATTGTTGATTGGATGCCAACGAAAATTATTACCAGTGCCTTGAGGTTCCCGATTGCAAGTGTCGTGCCCCCCAAAGCGGAGGTCATCCCGCTTCCAATGAAGCATACGATTGTCAGTGTAAAGCCGAATATGAATGGCGCCAATGCCAATGATGAAATGTACAAGAAGAGCACCGGCATCGTAGTCCTCGAAGAGCGCTCCCTTTGGATCCGAAGCATGTCCCGCGCATCGTCTGCAATGGACTCCATCACATCCGCAAGCCCCGCGCCTGCTCGTTTCGCATCCACAATGATCGTTGCGGTCCTTTTGAAAAGCGGCGAGCCCGTCTGCAGGGCAATATCCTGCAGCACCTCATCGAAGGGCTTCCCCTCCTTCAGCTCAAGCAGGCCCTGCTTGATATCGAAGCTCAACGGGCCATAATCCGAATTCCCGACCTCTTCCAATGCATCCTCGGTCGTGCCGCCTGCGCGCAGGATCGCAGCCATGTGCTTTAGCACATCCGGAAGGTTTTCATCGATATTCTCGATCCTCGACGCGCGGATGCTTAGTGGCACGACGATGCTAAGCGTCAGGAACGCCAAGAATCCAATGAATGCAGTCAGAATATCCCTGAAAAAAATGAACAGCATTATGCCTGCGAAAATCGAGATGATGAAGATGCCCGCTATGAACGCGGGGAATGAGATCTTGAACCCTATGGTGTTGTAGTACCTCCGCATCTTTTCATATTGCTCCTTGATTCCCATGTTTTATCACGCAGGTTCCATACGCTTGATTATGAATAACAGCATCACCATTACTATGGTAATGCCCATGAACGCAACAACGATATATTCGAACGGGAAATTGCCCCCGATCAGCGGCAGTTGCGCAATCGATGAAAGGATCACCATGACGACCGGGCCCACGACCCCGATCATGATGTAAATAACCGAGATGAAATTAAGCTTTTCAGTGAAGTCCCTAACCTTCATCCGGAGTTCGAAAGAAACGTCGTCGGCAATTGCCGTGATTGTTTCCGAAAGGTTGCCCCCGCTCTTAAGCGCCCTCAGGATCTGCACCACTGCCTTCTTCAAGCCGCGGCTTTTTGTCCTCGATGCGAGCTTTAGCAGTGCCTGCTCAGTGCTGCTGCCCTTGTCGATATCGTTCAAAACCCGCTTGAACTCCTCGCTCAATGCGCCGTATTTTGAATTTACAATCGAGTTCATCGCCTTGTGGAAGCTGACCCCCGCTTTCACCTGGGTTGCCAGCTGCCGGAGCGCAAAGGGCAATTCCCTATTCAATTTGGAGGCGCGTTCATTTGCCAGCGATGAAGGGTAAATGAACCCGATTATCAAAATAAGCAAGAACGCCGCAATTGCAATGAACGGCGAAATTATCGAGAGCGATACATCGCCAAGCCCGGCCGAAAAGCTTCCGAAAAGGAGCAGCACAATCCCGAACACCAGTGCTGCAATCGTAGTGACAATCACCAGGTATTCTTCCGGCGACCACGATATTCCCGCAGACTCTAGGTTTTCCCTCAAACCAGCGGACAATGGGATGCCCGCAACAAGATTCGTAAGCTGCGTAAGCGGCCCCCTTGCCATATTATAGATGCCGCCAATGAACGACAATCCCTTGGAGGAAAAATTTGAGACGCTGGTTGGAAGTTGCGAAATATCCCGCATCCCGAATTTTACCGCGCTTCCGGATCCTTCGACCCTCTCCTTGATATTGACTATGCGCTCGTTGATGTTGGTAATTATCGGCTTCTCCTCCTTTTCCCGGAGCCTCCTGATGATTTCGTTGACATCCTTCTCGCGGATATCCGTCGACCGGCCTTCGGCGGAGGCCTCATCATGCTTTTCCACCTGCGCCTTCAGCGAATCGTACTTGCCCTCCTTTTCATCATCAGCCATACGCTTCTATCCCCTGTATTTCAATTCCTTTGCGCTTAAGCCTATTAATACTCTTTCGGTTAAATTTTTTTCAGTTTCAAAACTCAGATCTTGCCCTTCTTTTGAAGCACATAATTCTGGGTTATTTTGCATACCTCCTCGATGCCCCGCATGCCCTTTGCGCTCAGATCCATTAGCACCTTCTTCCGGTTTTCAATTTCGTCGTAAATGTCGCTTTTCTGCAGGCCCGTGAAGGTTGCAAGCATTTGTATGAAATTCGAAGGAATTGCAGTCGGCTCCAATTTGTCCTTTGCCGCATCCCATTGGTAGAGAATCTGCAAATGCGGCAGCTCGTTCTCGTCCTGCGAAACCTCGGCGATTTCCGTGATCCTCCTAATCACGCCCTTCCTCCGATCGTGCAATCGGTGCTGCATTATCACGAAGTTCAGCGCCCCAATCATTATGGGCGGCACGCTGATCGGCGGGCTTTGGAGCCTTATGAGTGTTTCATGCGCGGAGTTCGCGTGCACTGTCCCGAGGCAATTCGAGACGACAATTCCATTCGCGATGTATGTGTGGTTGTCCTCGACAGTAAGGTCATATATGAGCCCTTCAAATTCCTCTATTTCAACCGATTTAATCTCTTCCCACCTTACTGGCGCATCCACAAGCATCTTCAATTGTTTGGATATCTTGTTTTCAATGGCATTGCATACTCTTTGCAGAATCCTTCTGCTGGTATTTCTCGCACCTATTTCAGCCGCTTCAATAATTCCCCGTGTCTCGTTGCCCATGCGCTTTGCCAGCGCCTCCTGTGTGATCCCTGCTTCAAGCCTAGCATCCTTGAGCGTTCTTTGAAGGTTCGGGAGCAAATCATATGCGGGCCCGGACTGTTCAATCGCCAAATCAAGATTATCCCTTTTTGCTTGATGGCCAAACCCGATCCCATCCCTGAACTTTTCCAGATTCTCCTTCCCGTAAATGTTTATGGTAAAGTAAGGGCCGATGTTGCCCTTCCCGTCCTTTCTTGCCTCGTATGTGCTGGATGCGATCCCGAAACGCAATAGCAGCATAGGCACGTTTTTTGCAAAACTTTCATTCGCTGTGGAGAGGCACACAGAATTCGCATGCACATTCGCCCAGCCGTCGCAGTCATACATTCCTTTCAGGAATGAGGCAATTTCAAGATTGCTTGAAGTCAACAGCTTTTCGTTCAATCTGAATGTTTTCGTCTTGTTTCCGAACGGCACGTCGTATTCTTCCCTGAATTTTTTTGTCAAGTCCCTATCCCACACCTCCGAACGCTGGTAGTTTTCGTAGTTCATATGCGTGATTTTATGCTGGCTGATTTTCGAAAGCTCGGTCTCTAAAGAATTCACGAGTTGCGGGTTAGCATTCACGAATTGTATCGCATTCCTGTCGATGTAGCCATCGCCATAGATCAAGCCTGCGAGATATGGCGAGAAGAGCCCCTGCCCCTTTGAATCAATTTTAATTTCTGTTGGGAGTGCGAGCCAGTCGCCGGCCTTGACCTCGCCTGCGGGGATCTCTTGGATGCCCTCGAAAATCTTATACATCGGATGGTCGAGCGTAAGTTCGAGCTTCTTCCCGGATTTGAAGGAGATTTTTACCATTTTTTCCTTGGTGTTTTTTCTCCAAATGCGGGTTATTTGCTTCGGCTCAAGTTCCAAAGTTTTTTTATTGAAGCTTATGGCATGCAATGGTTCCCTTATTTCCGCGTATTCGAACTTTCCCTCCTTAAGCGTTTTTTCCTCAGTTAGGTATTTTTCCGCTATCTCCCTTATTTTTGGAATCCTGCCATCATCAAGCTGTATGAGCGTTTCACCTTTCACTGCACCCCTGTGCCCCGTGTTCATGGCAGTGAAAAGCGTGAATCCTTCCTGCCCCCGGATTTCCCCCACCACGATCCTATCCGGCCTCATCCTCAGGGAATTTTTCACCAGCGTATCCATGCTGATTTCCCCGGAGCCCTCGGCAGATGCGGGCCTTACCTCCATCCTCACCCAGTGTTCCAATGGAAGGTTCAATTCGGCGGTATCCTCGATCGAAATAATGCGCTCATCGCTTGGTATGAAGGATGCGAGCACGTTCAATGTGGATGTTTTCCCGGATGCGGTTCCGCCCGAGATTAGGATATTTGCAGGCAACGCGCCAAACCCGTCGCTTATGACCCATAGGAATGCCGCCACATCGAAATCAAGGGTTCCGTATTTTATGAGGTCAACAACGGTGAATGGATCCTTCCTGAATTTTCTTAGCGTCAATGTGGACCCATTTATCGACGCGGGCGGAATGGTCGCATTGACCCTGGAGCCATCCGGAAGGCGCGCATCCAGCAGGGGCGATTGGATATCGATTCTCCTTCCGACAGTCCTTGCCATCTTGTCTATGAGGTTGAAAATATCCCTGTCCTCGTAGTAAATCACATTGGTTTTCATCATCTCGTATTTCCGGTGGAAAACATACACGGGCTTTCCCGGGCCGATGACCATGATTTCCTCCAATAAATCATCATCAAGCAGCGGGTCCACGATGCCATATCCCGCCATTTCCTTTACGACCGCCTCAGCATAGAACTGCTTTGCATGGATTGGGATTTTCAGTTCCGGCGTATTCGCGATGATTTCGAGCACTTTCTGCAGGTATTTTGCTTTCTTCTCCTCCTTTCCCATGCCTGTTGTTTCCTGCTCGGAAATCACCCCTGTTGTAATCTCCAAAAGTGTCCGAATAAGGCTGCGCTCCTCTCCCTTCAGCCTGGGGGAAGGGATTTCGTACACGTAAAGCGGCTCATTTGCCTCCTTGTATACTCGCACATCCCCATAGCTCTCAACAAGCATGCGCTCCGTTTTTTCTTCCTGCTTTGGCCTTGATTCCGGCACCTCTTCCCTTGCAGTGGTTTTCTTATCGGCCTTCGCCCTTTCAAGCGCATCCTGCAGATTCATAGTGGTCCAAATCTAAAAGGCAAGGAGATTCAAAAACCTTCCTATCAATATTTTCCCTCCTGCATCCTAATTCCTGCTAATTTTTCCCGGATTTTCCGCGTATTTCCGCATTGCAGGCGTGCACATAACGAAAGCTTAAAAAACTCCCCAAACTTTTAGAATGCTCATGGGGCTTGATAGCGACATCACATTAGCAGCAGGCGTGCTGATCGTATTTGTAATACTTTTTGCGTACGTGCTCAAGACGCTCTCAAAGGCTTTCACGCTGAAATTTTCAAGGCTCGATCGGAAGCTCAATGATGTTGCAATATACCTCTCGCACGTCAACGAGGACAAGGTGCATATGGAGGCGATGGCCAAGAACAAGATCGAAAAGCAGTGGGCGGAGAACCAGTTCCTGAATGCGACTTCTGAGTTCAAGGGCCAAAAGGAGGAAGGAAGGGCAAGGTTGAAAATAATGATCAGTCAAAGCAAGTGATAAAACATGGCAATAATTGAAGGTGTGGGCGACTCGTCCGTTTTTCTTGCGATAATTGTGCTTGCGGCGCTTCTTTGGATGCTCAAGCTCGCATATGATTTGAAGAAGGCGATAATCCAGAAGAGCAAGATGCTTGACACGAAAGTTTCCAGCCTCGAAAGCCGTGCCGTTTCCATCAGGCGGGAAGTTGTCGACCTGCATAAGGTCATCAACCAGAAGCTCGACAAGGAGGAGTTCGAGAAGCGCATCGACGGCCTCATTGCGCTTGTAGGGAAAAAGAAGGAAGCGGAACGCAAGAAGGATGCGAGGTAGCTTTTTTTCAATCCGAGCCCCCTTTTTCAACCATTTTAATTTCCCTGCGATTCTCCTGCCCGCCCATCAATTCCCTTTTACAAAACTATTTAAAACGCGAGAGCCTAACCGGTAAGAGGGTTATGCAGATACGCGGCCAGTTTGCAGTGGAGATGTTTTTTGCATTCACCTTCGCGATCCTTTTGGTGTTCTGGCTTGTCAATTACATTGAACTGTTTTCCGAGTCCACGGAACGGGATGTGCTCATAACGCAGCAGAAGATGGTTGCAAAAGAGCTTGGAATAATCATCAACGAGATTTGCGTAAGCGGCAATGTTGCGGAAGTGAACGGGCGCGGCGCGGCCATAACGATCAATGCGCCATGCCTGAAATACAAGCAGGAGAGCTATTATTACAACATTTCCCGGGCGCGATGGATGAATTTCACCGTATGGAGCCCCGCTACCAATTTTTCGGTGACAAGGA
The DNA here is from genome assembly GCA_043803465.1 of Microcaldota archaeon. GTDB lineage: Archaea > Micrarchaeota > Micrarchaeia > Norongarragalinales > SBBD01 > JACRGC01. The sequence continues at coordinate 1,109 of JAZDKC010000068.1, read as the reverse complement.
ATACCCCCTGCTACCTGGATTTGAACGTGAATCTGACGCGCTGCTCCTCATTCGACAAGTTGTGCATTTTCAAAATCAACCAGACCGTGCCCGGGATGGGGGGCGAGATTAAAAATCAGGTCAAGATACAATCCGGTGCATGCGCATGAGAGGCCAAATATTCAGCATTGATTTCGTGATCGCAATGGCAATACTCACAATCTCCATCGGCGTCACAATGCAGACCTTTGATACGATACAGAAGCGGATGGGGGTAATGGAGCAGGTGACTGTCAACAGTGCCGAAGTCGATGCGTACAACAGGTATATCGAGCCAATATCCCTATTCGAAAACCCGCAGGGCCGCTGGCCCGGCAGCCCCCTTTACGATGATTGCACCATCAATTCAACCGGCGCTTCCGGCAGCGCCACAAATATCGGGGCGGTCAGCTGTTATTCGAGTTTCTGCCCCGGCGGCACCACGTATTCCGCCACCAGATTGAGTTACTGCACAATCGGGGGAGCAAGGCGCGCATGTGCGATTACGATCAAAACATGCGCATGAGATGAATATATGGAAAAAAATCACGGTTTTGTTTTCACAGTTGATGCGATGTTTTCGCTAGCTGCGCTCGCGCTTCTTGCGCTGGTTTACGTCGTCATTTCCTCCTCCCATTTCGAAATCCTGAAATATTCGACTCTTGAAAACCAGGGCCGTGACTTCCTGTACCTGAACCACATATTGAAGGTTCCCGTAGATCCGGGTACATTCGCATCTCTCACCATGCACAACATCACCGCGTTCTGGAATGGCACAGCGACATTCGAGAACTTTTCCGAAGTCGACGATTTCACTGCGATAAACGGCACCTGGAGCTGGCGTCCGGATTACGGCGGGATTTATAGCCAAGTGAGCACTATTAATGCAGGTTCGTTGCCGTCAGCGCTCATCGCACGCCCCGGAAGAAATTATTATTTCGAAGCGAAAGTGATTTTCCACCTCCCAATAGCCGGCACCAGTGTCGGTCCAAGCAAGTACCTCAACGGTTCAATAGGCGTAAGCATCCGATCCAACCTGACCGGTGCGAGGTACGGGTGCATTATTATCCCGCAGGTGAATGATGCGGGCA